>JADLHL010000267.1 GCA_020848815.1 Chitinophagaceae bacterium
CACTTTCCTGGGCCTTCAAAATGCCAATAATCTGGCTCTCGGTGAATTTGCTCTTTTTCATTTTTCCTCCCTAAATGTAGCACCATACTCTATTTTTACGTGCTACGGTTTATAGGGAAGCTTTCACCTCTCCAAATGGAGCTGAAAAAACGATATTGTCATTACCCTCGATTTCAAGAAAATCGTAAAAGCGTTTTAGTAACGCTTCATTTTTTGATGCAGTATCAATCATTTTTGAATCTAGTTAATCCATTTAGGATTGAAAACACTTTATCTGAATTAAGCTACTTAGTTTTTAGCTATCTCCTCCCCTCAATACCCCGTCGAGCCATCCCTCACTTTTACTTTTTTCTTGCCGGAGTTTTTCTTTTCGTATTCCTGTACTACGGCAGGCTTTTCATTCTTCTTTCCGTTTTTGCCGGTATCGACAGGTTGCTTTTTGGTACGGCTGTTGCTCATGCCAAAAGCTTCCAGCCCACTCACGGCACTATCCCGTATAAACTCTTCGGTACGCTGTATAAAACCCGTGGTGGGATCAAACCAGCGCCAGGTGCCATGCCGTAAACTGCGGCCTTCATTTTTCAATATAACGGTCGTGTATTTACCATCTTCATACAGGTCGGGCACTTCTATGGTATCGTATTGTTTGTTGGGGTTAATGGCCCACCAGCCCTCTTCCCTTTCAAGGCCCAATACTGAGTAGTAACTGCTTTTGCCATGCAGCATGCCCCAGTGGAAAGCTTCCACCGCTACCAGGTCGCCCTCCATGGTGTAGCGCCGCCAGATTCCCTCCTTTTTATCGTCTACATACGAGCCTTCTTCCTCGTAGCCAGGGTTGCCCCGCTGCTCTGGCACCTGCACCAGCCACGGGCCTTGCTTACGGTTGCGGGTATCTACACAGTTGAGGGTATCGCCACGGTCGCTGAGTTTAAATGTTTTACATTGTGCCATCAGCCATTCTGGCCCACACAGCATTGCCAACACCAGTAAAAAATTGAGACGTTTCATCATAACTGCTAACGAACCATTCATTTAAAAATTGTCTATGGCTTCCTTTCCAAAACTACAACACATTGCTTTCACCGCAGGGGTTTTGCTCTTGGGTAATACTTCCCTTTTGGCACAAAACATAGTGCCTACAACTGCCGCCGAACGCCAAAAAAGCATGGCCGACAAACGCCAACTGGCTGAGGCCTCGCCTTTTAAAACAAGCTTTCGCAACATTGGCCCCACAGTAATGAGTGGCCGTGTGGTAGATATTGATGTAAACCCCGCAGATCCCACCGAGTTTTATGTGGCCTACGCTACCGGCGGCCTGTGGCATACCACGAATAACGGTCAGTCATTTACGCCCATTTTTGATAATGAAGATGTGATTGGCCTGGGCGATGTAACCGTGCAGTGGGCTACCCGCACCATTTGGCTGGGTTCCGGCGAAGCCAACGCCAGCCGCAGTACGTACAGCGGTATTGGTGTGTACAAAAGCACCGACAATGGCAAAACCTGGCAATACCTCGGCCTGCCCGAAAGCCATCACATTGGCGAAATCATTGTGCACCCCAGCGATGCCAACACGGCTTGGGTTGCCGTAACCGGTCATTTGTATTCGCCCAACAAAGACCGTGGCGTATACAAAACCAGCGATGGCGGTAAAAGCTGGAAGCAGGTGTTGTACTTAGATGAAAATACGGGTGCTATTGAAATGGACATCAACCCGCAAAACCCCAACGAGCTCTACGCCAGCATGTGGTACAAAACCCGCAAGGCATGGAACTTTGAAGAAAGCGGCGCCAGCAGTGGCATTTACAAAAGCACCGATGGCGGTAACAAATGGACACTCATCAGTGGTGAAGGCAGCGGCTTGCCACAAGGTGCCGTGTTTGGCCGCAGCGGCATGGTGGTGTACGAAAAAAATCCGCAAATCGTGTATGCCATTGTAGACAATCAAACCAAGCGCAGCAGCAATGCCAAAGCCGATTCGGCGAATTACAAACTCGATGATTTTAAAGCGTTAAGCAAAGAGCAATTTGCCGCTTTGGATGATAAAAAACTGGATTCATTTTTGAAAACCAACCGCATGGCACCCCGCTATACCGCTAAGTCGGTAAAGGACATGGTAGCCAGCGACAAAGTGAAACCCACGGCTATTTATGATTTCCTGAATGTGAATACCGGCTTTGAAGGAACGCCCATTGGTTTTGAAATTTACCGCAGCGAAGACGCCGGCAAAACCTGGAAAAAGCAAAACGAAAAAGACCTGCCCAATATGTACAGCACTTATGGCTATTGGTTTGGTCGTTTTGCGGTAAGTCCGTCCAACGATCAGAAGATTGTAATTCTTGGTGTACCGGTTATGCTGAGCACCGATGCCGGCAAAACCTTCAAAAGCATTGGCAAATCGAATACCCACAGCGATCATCACTTCATTTGGATCAATGGCAAGCGGGACAGCCACATGATTTTGGGCAATGATGGTGGCATCAACATTACCTACGACAATGGCGACAACTGGTTTAAAGCCAACAGCCCTTCTGTAGGTCAGTTTTACGCCATTAGTGTAGACAATGCACGGCCTTACAAAGTGTATGGCGGCCTGCAGGACAATGGCACCTGGACCGGCTTCACCCGCCGCCAGCGTACCAGCGATGCCAACTTCGATACCCTGCAATACCGCAGCGTAGGCGGTGGCGATGGCATGATGATTTTGGCTGACCCGAGAGACAACAAAACA
>JADLHL010000268.1 GCA_020848815.1 Chitinophagaceae bacterium
AATGGCCCGGTGGCAGCCGCCAAAAAAGGGGCTGTGGCGGTGATGATTCGTAGTGTAACGCATTCGCTGGACAACTACCCTCATACCGGTACCACCCGCTACGATGATGCCGTAAAAAAAATTCCGGCCTTTGCCTGCAGCACCATGGATGCCGAGTGGCTGAGCAAGCAACTGAAATTGCGCATGCCGGTGCAACTGTTTTTAAAATCGAATTGTAAGCAAGGCCCCGATGTGCTGAGCTACAACGTAGTAGGCGAAATTCGCGGCAGCGAAAAACCCGAAGAAATTATTACCGCTGGAGGCCACCTCGATAGCTGGGACCTGGGCGAAGGTGCTCACGATGATGGGGCAGGTTGTGTACAAAGCATTGAAGTGATACGTGCTATAAAAGCGTTGGGGCTCAAACCCAAACGCACCATTCGTGCTGTAATGTTTATGAACGAAGAAAATGGCCTGCGGGGTGGCAATGCTTATGCTGAGTTTGCCAAAAAGCTGAATGAAAATCACATTTTTGCAGTAGAAAGCGATGCCGGTGGTTTTGGTGTGCAAACCCTTGGTATCAGCGGCCAGCCGCATCAGTATGCAAAAATTAAAAGCTGGGAAAAATTATTCAAACCCTTTGGTATTTATGAACTGAGTGAAGGTGGTGGCGGTGCAGATATTGGTCCGCTGAAACCATTGGGCACAGTGCTGAGTGGTGTAAACCCGGGCACACAGCGCTACTTCGATCATCACCATGCTGCCAACGATGTGTTTGAAGCAGTACATAAACGGGAGCTGGAGTTGGGTGCGTTCAGCATGGTTGCCATTTGCTGGCTGGTCAGCGAATATGGTTTGTAAACCATTTTCATTTTTTCTATACAAAAAGCCACGCTGCAAGGGGTGGCTTTTTGCTTGTATTGCCTGCACATATTTTATGCATTTTGGCACTATTGATACGTGGTTGGTCACGGTTATGAAAAGATGCCGCACAGGGTTTGTTTATTCGGGTACTTTGAAGGGATAACAGCTACTTTAGCAAGACCATTTACGTACCCGTTATAGTCAAACTATGCATATAATTTCCTTCGCATGGCGGTCGCTGTGCTTTCTCGTGTTCAGTTGCTTCTTCATTCCCTTTTTTGCTATTGCACAACAAACGCCCGGCCCCGTTGCACTCTTCAACAGCGGTGATATTATGCAAGATGCCAGCAAGCAGTTTGAAGAAAAAAACTACAAAGGCGCCATTGGCCTGTATAATAGCATTCCTAAAAGCGATACCAATTACAACAACGCATTGTATGAGTTGAGCTACGCTTACTATGCCGATAGCCAGTACGATAAATCGTTGCAAACTGCAGCAGAAGGCATCCGGCTTTTTCCTGAAATGAAGGGCAGGTTTATGTTGCTGCAAGCCAGTGTGCTCGATGATATAGATAAGAAAACTGAAGCCATTCAAATGTATACACAGTGTATTCAGCTCAATGTGTTTGACTACACCGCCTATTACAACCGTGCTGTTACTTACAATCAAACGAAGCAATACGACAGCGCATTTGCCGATTTAAAAAAGTGCCTGCTCATCAATCCGTTTTATGCATCGGGCCACTACCTCATGGCCATGCACTACCTGCGCAATGGCAATGTTGTAGCCACTGTGCTGGCCCTGCAATCCTACCTCATCATTGCCCCCGAAGGCCGCTACCTCAACAGCAGCATACAATGGCTGAGTAAAATAGCCAAGGCATCAGACGATATAATGGAATATGCTGCTAAAGCCGACGATAGCCAGCTGGGTAGTTTTGCCCCTATACAAGCTGTACTACTCTCGAAAGCCGCACTGGACAAGAGTTATAAGCTCAAAACAAGTTTAGAAGACAACATAGTGCGGCAGGTGCAGGTGGTAAATGAACAGCTGCAATACGATGCCGGCAACGATGATTTTGCGCAGCAGGTATACGTCCCTTTTTTGAAGCAGTTGATGGAAAAAAACTTCTTTGAACCACATGTGTACACCATGTTTGGCGGGCTCGATATTGCCGACATTCAAAACTGGAACAAACGCAATAAAAAAGTAACGGAACCCTATTTTGCTTTTGCCAACGATTACCTGCGCCTCATTCGCACCACACAGGAAATGATGTACAGCAAGCGGGCACAATGCACCCAATGCTACTTGTATGAAGATGGCTACATAAAAGGAAAAGGCCCATGCAAAAAGCAGGATTTGAGCCAGTACCATGGCAGCTGGCAGTTGTATTATGAAAACGGACAACTGAAAGAGAAAGGCCAGTTTGATGAACAACAAAACCGGCAAGGCGAGTGGGTAACCTATCACGAAAATGGACAGCTCAAAGAAGTATCGCAATACAAAGACAACTTACTGAATGGCCTTTCTAAAGGTTGGCACGAAAACGGCAACCCATGGTTTGAATACACACTGCAAATGGGCAAAACCGAAGGCAAAGCCATTACCTATTTTTACAACGGCCTTACACGCAGTGAGCAGCAATACAAGAACGATGTAAAAGACGGTGAAGAAAGTGAATACACCTATCAGGGCATTCTTTTTGCCAAGGCCAATTACAAAGAAGGCAAAAAGCAGGGCGTAACCACCTTGTATCATCCGGGTGGAAAAGTGCGGGAACAACTGAGCTATACCGATGGTGTAGAAGATGGCAAATACCAGTCTTTTTACTTAGACGGGCAACCCTTTGAAACTGGTGCTTATGTAGCCGGAAAACGGACAGGGCTCTGGACTTCGCTACACGAAAACGGTAAGCCCAAAGACAGCACCACCTACAGCGATAATGAAGTAACAGGGCCTTTCAGCGAATACTTCGACAACGGCAACATCAGCCGCAAAGGCAACTACAGTAAGAAAAAACTAGACGGACTACTCTACGATTATGCCAGCGACGGCAAGCTGTACAGCATGAGCTTGTTTGACAACGGCAGGCTTCGTGAAATAACTTACTATAACAAAGCCGGAGCTGTAATCAGCAGCACCAATACAAAGGGCGATAAAAACCTGATTGTATCTTATTCGGCCAAAGGCTACAAATACGCAGAAGGGTATTATAACAAAGAAGGCTATCGCAATGGTAGTTACACTACTTTTTTTCCCAACGGAAAAGTGCGGGAGCAATCCACCTTCAGCGAAGGCGAACTCGACGGGCTGAGTACAGAACGCTTATTTACCGGCCAGCCCTGGAAGGAACTTACATACAAAAAAGGCAAACAGGATGGCTATTACAAAAGCTATTTCACCAGCGGCAAACTGTCTACCGAAGGCTGGATGGTAGCCGATGAAAAACAACAACTGTTTCGCTTTTACAACATCAACGGCAGCTACGATGTAGACGAGTATTATTTAGACAATGATCTGAATGGTTTCAGCACTTCGTATTACCCAAACAATAAGCATTCGTTTGTGTATCGCTACGACCACAGCTGGCTGATGGGCTGGGAGCAATACGATAGCAGCGGCAAGCTGTTGAGTACCGCCAATTTTCCGGCTGGTAAAGGCGCTTACGAAACCAGGCACTTCAATGGCAGTGTAATGGTTCGTGCTGCATACGAAGCCTATCAGCTGCATGGCAAATTCGAATCGTTTTACTACAACGGCAAGCCCCGGGCTTCCATGCAGTACCGCTATGGCAAATCATACGACTCGGCCATCACCCGGTATATCAATGGAAAAATTGAAAGCCGCGGACTGATGGTAAACAACGAAAAACACGGCAAGTGGCAGTACTATTTTGAAGATGGCAAGCTAAGAGAAACCGAGCTCAACAAACATGGCGAACTGCATGGCGAAAATATTTTTTACCACCCCGATGGCAGCATCGATAAATCATCGGTATACAAAGAAGGTGCCCTGCACGGCAACACCAACCTGTACAATGCAGCCGGCGAACTGATGATACAAATTCACTACGAAAATGGCTATGTAGTAAGCTATAGCTACACCGGTAAAGATGGTAAACTGGTACCCGCTATCAACATCAATCCTGTAAAAGATTCTGCCATTGGCTACTACAAAAACGGCGTAAAAAGTGCGGTGCTGCATTTTGAAAATGAAGACGAGCATGGCGAAAGAACGCTGTACCACAATACAGGTGCCGTATATTCCGTTGAACAGCGACACATTGGTTATGTACATGGTGTAAGAAAAACCTACTTCGCCAATGGAAAACTGCAGAAAGAAGAATCTTTTTACCATGGCCGGAATGAAGGTCCGCTCAAAGAGTACTTTCCATCGGGCAAGTTGAAATCAGAAAAAACATTTGTAA
>JADLHL010000269.1 GCA_020848815.1 Chitinophagaceae bacterium
ACATAACGGGCCAGGTTGCACTGGTGTGTATCTGCTATATCAGTGATGGTAATTTGCAGCGGGTCTACCTTACCACCGGCGCCCAGTGAGCTCACAATGGGGATGCCCAGCTCCACACAGGCCTGTATGAAAAACACTTTGGGGCTGAGGGTATCGATGCAATCCACCGCATAATCGAAATGGGTAGCCTGCAACACTTCCCGGGTGCGGGGTTCTTTCAGGTACTCGTTGAGCACTGTGAGTTCAATATCGGGGTTGATGTCGCGGATGCGGGCTGCCATTACCTCAGCCTTGCTTTGGCCTGTGGTGGAATGCAAAGCCGGTATTTGGCGGTTGCAGTTGCTCAGGTCTACCACGTCGGCATCTACAATGGTCATTTTGCCTACGCCGGTACGGGCTATCATTTCGGCACAAATGCCGCCTACGCCGCCAAGGCCTACCACCAACACATGCTTTTGCATGAGGGTGTTTATTTTCTCATCGTCCAGCAGCAGCTGGGTTCTGCTCATCCAGTAAGGAACCATAAAAGGGAATGTCTGAAGTACGAAATACGAGGTACGAAGTAAAAGGGTAACAAGGAGGACGAAGTACGAGATATTGAATACAAATTCAAAAAAGATGGAACAGTTTGGGCAAAAAAGGGTTTGTCCCAACAAGAGTTAGAACGGCATCCAAGTTCGATTTTGCTGACAATTTTTACCTAATAGCGATAGCTTACTGCATTGATGTTCATACCTGCGCCGACGCTGGCAAACATCACTACATCGCCATGATGCAAGCTATGGCCGTCTTGTGCACCACTTACTACAGAGTGAAACAAGGTAGGCACAGTGGCAACAGAACTATTGCCCAGTAAGTGAATATTCATGGGCATAATGTTGTCTGGCGTTTCTTTTCTATCGTATAAACGGAACATCCGCTTAATGATGCCTTCGTCCATTTTTTCATTGGCCTGATGAATGAATACTTTTTTCAAAGCATCAATGCCAACGCCGCTTTTATCGAGGCAATCTTTCATGGCCTGCGGCACATGCTGCATAGCATACTCATATACTTTGCGGCCCTTCATTTTGATGTAACGAACACGAGGGTCGCTGCCGGGGAAATTAGATTTGCCAAGGAATAGATAGAAGGCTTCATCAATGCAATGCGAGGCAACACTGGTGCTTAAAACACCGGGGCCGGTGGCGGCATCTACTTCCTGATATTCTAAAATGCAGGCTCCTGCCCCATCACTAAAAATCATGCTGTCGCGGTCGTACACATCCACCACACGGCTCAAAGTTTCTGTGCCAATAATCAATTCTTTTTTAGCAATACCTGCTTTGAAAAAAGCGTCGGCATGAATAACCCCCTGAATCCAACCGGGGCAACCAAACAACAAGTCGTAGGCAACGCAAGCTGGGTTTTGAATGCCCAGGCTATGCTTTACCCGACTGGCAATGGCGGGCAATACATCCGTTTGGATAGTATGCTTGAGTACATTACCAAAATTGTGGGCCACTATAATCTGGTCGATTGTTTCCGGGTCTACGCCGCTGTTTTCAACGGCTTGTTTGGCGGCAATGGCGGCCATGTCGGCGCAATTCATGTCTTCAGGCACATACCGACGTTCGGCTATACCCGTTATTTCCTGAAATTTTTGAACAATTTCTGTTGGCGAAGTGGTGATACGTTGATGGTGTTCGTCGTAAAAATTATGTACTGTAAAATCGATGTTCTTTTTTACAACAGGAGGAATAAATGCACCTGTGCCAGTTATAACGGAGCGGTAAGTTTTCATAAAGCGAAACAGCTTTTGAGGCTATGCGCTAAAGCTAAATGAAAATGATTATTTACAATGAATCTGTTTCAATTCGATGTAAACGATCTTCCATTTTGAGCAAAAAATCACGGGTTTCTTTCTCCAACCGGCTATTTATTCCTGGCATTTGCAATAGGCTCATACGGACCGTACTTGTGGGCTTTTTCATCAAAACCATCGGCATAGGGGCCAAAGGCAAAGTCGATGGGCTTTTTAGCCACATCCGGCCAGTCGTGGGTTTGGTCTTTGTGTGGCCGTGGTTGCGAATTTACATAGGCAGCCACATCCCACGCTTCTTCGCTGGTAAGCGTAGGCTTTGCATGCGAAGCAATGTTGAATGGCATGTTGCCCTTTACAAATCCTGCAAAATTGGAGAGGCGAAACAAGCCCGCACCATCGTTGTAGCTATGCGGCCCCCACAGTGGCGGATACACAAACATGTTGCCATCCATTTGTCCCTCGCCGTTTTCGCCATGGCAGCTTTTACAATTAGCCAGGTATACCGCCAATCCTTTTTGCGGATCTGCGGCTCTTTTCAAATACGGTAGTTTTTCAATACCGCTGCCGGCGGGTTTTTCTCCTTTGGCTACATCTTTTCCCAGCCATTTAATATAAGCTTGAATGGCCAAAAACTCACGGCTGCTGCTATCGGGTGCTGTACCATTTAAGCTACGCTCAAAACAGTCGCCCACACGTTTGTAAATACTTTCATAAGTGCCGCTCCTCTCCCGAAACTTCGGGTAGGTACTACTAACCGCACCATAGTTATTGCCCCATGCTCTTCTACCGCCATCGAGGTGGCAGTTTTGGCAATTCATACCATTGGATATTTGTGCAACTGTGCCCTGCGGCCCAAGGTAGTAAGCCGTATTGCTGATGAGGTTATAGCCATACACTACTTCTTCCCTTTCCGGCCCGGTAAGTATTCTGTCCATCATCAGGCTGGGGCCATGCCACAGTGTATCAACCGGGGCCACTAATGCAGATTGTACTTTGCTATCATCACTGGTAAATGATTTTACCAAAATCACGACCAACAGCGTTGCAAAAATGATGTACACCGGCCAGTCGCTGCTCATTTTCCGCCACATAACTATTTGCTATTTATGATTACAATTATTGAAATTCGTAAGTAGTGCCTTTAAGCTGTGTGAGCAGTGTAGCTGGCTCATCGGTAGCCGTGGTTCGGCCTTCTAATACAGGAGCTACCATCGGATGTGCTTTCAGATAATCTTCAATCACATCATGCATGAGTACGCCCAGTTTACGTGGCTGCTGTACATGTTCAATGCGGCAAAGCGTATCATCAGGATCGCCTTCTCTTTCGCAGGCCACCATGCTGTAAAGCTTGTTTACATCCAATGGCTGACCGCCTACTTTTACCCAGTTTACTCTTTTGCCTTTTTCATTACCAATGGTTACGTTTACCTGCAAGCCTGCAAACCGTACAAACCAACCGCCAAACCTGTTAGCCGGATTTTTTGCAAAAGCATTTTCCAATTCTTTTTCGAGCCATTCCATTATTTGAGCACCACTTACCATTGCGGTTTTGGCTTCGCTGTCAACGGGTAGCATGTTCCATAAAAACTCACGGGTGATATTGGCCGGTTTGGATTTGCTGGCATATAATGGCTGGCAAAACCGAAAGCCGTTACTCACTACAATGTCCGGTTTAAACTTCCACATGACGGCATCTGTAATCAAGTTATCCATCGGCGTTTCCAATACAAAATAGCGAACCAACGGAGTGGTAGTTGTACCAATTACTGTCGACAAATCTTTTGCAAATGGTGCATACGCTTTTTTGAGTTGAGTGGTAACGGCTGCATTGGGTGCAAATTTTACAGGGTCTACATCCAGCAATGCATATTTAATATCGGTGAGTTTACCTTCTTTCAAAATCAAATCTATTTTTCCTAAGAAAGAACCGAAGGCACCGCACTCAATCACCTTGGTATATTTGGCTTGTATCGGCTCCCGAACACGTTCATGCGTATCGGCTCCCATAATGAGATCAACGCCTTGTGCTGCAGCATTATTAGCCAGCCCAACCTGCTGCGCCAATCCCATATGCGTTACTACAATCACTACTGCGCAGCCTTCTTCTTCCCGTAGCTGTTTTACATAGCGGGCAAGGTTATGATCGGCATGCTTAAAAGAAATACCATCGCTGTAAGCCGGCGATTGCCGCTTCGGTATCAGGTGATCGGTGTAGCCAATGAAACCAATTTTTACACCGCCAATGTATTTAACCCAATAGGGCTGATAGATGAGTTCGCCATTGGTTTCGTCGCTGGTTTTATGCCACATATTGGCACATATTTTTGCCGCATTGGCATGGCCCATGTCATAGAGCATTTGCTTTTTCTTGTACACCACTTCCCAATTGCCCGGCAACATGAGGTCGTACCCTAGCTGATTGAAAATGGGAATCAACGCTTCGCCGTTGGTGAGTGAAGCCACTGCATGGCCATGAAAATAATCGCCGCCATCAATCAATAAAGTATTAGCAGGGTTTTGCTTGCGGTAATAATCAATCATGGTTTTCAGCACATCCAAACCACCACGACGCTTGTATACGGGCTGCTGATTGATCCAGAAAAATTCATCGTGGGTAAATAGCTGCCCGTGTATGTCTGTTGTGTACAACAGGGTTACGGTTTTTGTACCCGTAACGGCTGCTTCTTCTGCTGCAACGTCTTTAGCACTGCTGATGCCAGCGAGTGCAGGAGCAGCGGGTAGTACCGCACCAGCAAGACCGAGCAAAGTAGTATTCCGTAAAAATGATCTTCTTGATTTTGACATGGGGCAATCGTTAGAGATATAAATGCAATATGAAAGCAAGATGGCTTAATGCAAACTGC
>JADLHL010000270.1 GCA_020848815.1 Chitinophagaceae bacterium
ACACCCTATTTGCCGATTGCTCACATTTGTAATTCCAAGTCATGAGCAATCCGAATTTGAATACCGATAGCAACAACCAGAATGCCGCCGAACGGGAGTTTGAAAACGCCATCCGGCCGGCAGCCATTGCGGAGTTTAGCGGCCAGCCACAGCTGATTGAAAACCTGGTGATTTTTATTAAAGCAGCCAAAATCCGCGGCGAGGCATTGGACCATGTGCTGTTTCATGGCCCGCCCGGTTTGGGCAAAACCACGCTTAGCCGCATTGTGGCCAATGAGCTGGGCGTAAGCATTAAAGAAACCAGTGGTCCGGTAATTGAAAAGCCCGGAGATTTGGCAGGGTTGCTCACCAGTCTGGAGCCCAACGATGTGTTGTTCATCGACGAAATTCATCGCCTGAGTACAGTGGTAGAAGAATATCTCTACGCCGCGATGGAAGATTTTCGAATCGACATCATGATTGACAGCGGCCCCAGTGCCCGCAGCATACAAATCAACCTTAATCCATTTACGCTCATTGGTGCTACCACCCGCAGTGGCTTGCTCACGGCGCCATTGCTCAGCCGCTTTGGTATCAAAAGCCGACTGGAGTATTACAACCACGATACGCTGCGCAAAATCATTTTACGGGCAGCGGGCATATTACAGGTAGCAATTAGTGAAGATGCTGCTGGCGAAATCAGCCGTCGCAGCCGCGGTACACCCCGTATTGCCAATGGATTGCTGCGCCGGGTGCGGGACTTTGCTCAGGTGCTCAACGATGGGCAAATAGACATGGGCATTACCCAACATGCCCTCAAGGCATTGAATGTAGATGAGCATGGCCTCGATGAAATGGACAACCGCATTTTGCTCACTATCATCGATAAGTTTAAGGGCGGCCCCGTGGGCATCAACACCATTGCTACAGCGGTGGGTGAAGAAAGCGGTACCCTGGAAGAAGTGTATGAACCCTTTTTGATACAGGAAGGTTTTTTGCAACGTACCCCCCGTGGCCGCGAAGTAACGGCCAAGGCTTACAGCCACCTGGGCAGAAAACGCCCCGGCAGTGCCGCCAGTGGATTTTTGTTTGAGTAACGCTTACAGGGTTATGCCACCCAACTGCTGGTAATCTTCTCTTACCGGGGTAAAAATATCTACCAACACACAGTCGGTGATGGCTTCGCCGCCATGCTCGGTACCACCGGGGATGTGGCAAAATTGCGTGGCATCCAACACCTGTGTTTCTCCGGCAATGGTCATGGCAAACTGCCCGCTGATAACGAAAGATATTTGTGCATGCGGGTGCAGGTGCAGGGGTACTTTATTGCCCGCAGCCACCGTAATCCAGTTGATGGTTTGCCCTTCGGTATGAATGAGCTTGCTAAAAAATCCGGGAGCTATTTCTTTGGTTTCGATATTGCTGAATGGATGAAAATGTTGGGGCATGATTCGCAAGTTTAATAGTTCACGAGTTTACGAGTTCACAAGTTGTGGGCATTGCTCAAATTGTAAGCCATTAGCACATTTTCAAATTAGCTAATCAGCACATTACTTATACTCCGCCATGCTGATGCGTTGCTGGCAAAATGAAATTTCTTGTTCGTCGTTGCTGGCAATGAGTACCAGTTTATCCTTGGTGTACTGCTGCATCCATTGGTGATACATATCGATGCCCTTGGTATCGAGGTTGCTGGTGGGCTCGTCGAGCAGCAATACGGGTGCCGCACTCAATATGCTTTGCGCCAGTTTTACCCGTTGCTTCATACCGCTGCTAAAGGCCCGGATTTGTTTTTGCGTAGCGGCTTCCAAACCCATGAGGGCAATAATGCTGTTGGCATCGAGGCCGGGCAGCCATGGTTTGAACCTGCCATGAAACTGCAGCATTTCCAGCAGGGTGAGTTCTTCAATCAGTTCGAGGTAAGGGGTGCAAAAACTCAGCAGCGGATATTGTTGTTCATCCGGCACTGGCTGGCCATGGTGTAGCCAGCTCATGCTGCCTTCGCTTTTTTCTACTGCACCGCCTATTACCTGCAAGAGGGTGCTTTTGCCCGAACCATTGGCACCTGTAATGGCTACGGGTACATTGCTCTGCAGCACCGCATCCACCTTCCGGAAAATCCAGTGGTGGTTGAAGCGTTTGCCTACTTGTTGAAGTGTAATCTGCATCATAGCTATTGCAAAAAAATCCTCCGCGAAGGAGGATTTAAAAAGTTATTCGTCGAGGGCACCCTTGGTAAACCGCTTGATGATACCGCGGCCACTTTCGCGGATGAAGGTGACAATTTCGTCCCGTTCATCGTTGATGGGCAGTTCTTCTTCAATAAACTCGAGGGCTTGGGTGGTGTTGAGGCCCTTGTTGTAAATGCAGCGGTATACGTCGAGTATCTGGTTGATTTGCTGGTTGCTGAAACCGCGGCGTTTAAGGCCTACGGAGTTTACCCCGGCATAGCTGAGCGGTGTACGACCGGCTTTGATGTACGGCGGCACATCTTTACCCACCAACGAACCACCCGATACAAATGCATGCTGGCCAATTTTTACAAACTGGTGAATGGCGCTAACCCCACCTACTACGGCCCAATCGCCCATGGTTACATGGCCGGCCATTTGGGTGTTGTTGCTCATAATACAGTTGTTGCCAATAATGCAATCATGAGCAATATGGCTGTAGGCCATAATGAGGCAGTTGTTGCCCACCTGTGTTTTGCCCCGGTCGCTGGTACCACGGTTGATGGTCACAAACTCCCGTATGGTGCAATTGTCGCCCACTTCTACGGTGGTTTTTTCACCCATAAACTTCAGGTCTTGCGGAGTAGCGGCGATAACCGCACCGGGAAAAATGCGACAATTTTTGCCAATGTGGGCACCTTCCATTATGGTGACGTTGCTACCAATCCAGGTGCCTTCTCCAATGCTGACGTTGCCGTGGATTACGGTAAATGGGTCCACTTTTACGTTGTCGGCCAGGCGGGCATCGGGGTGGATGTATGCGAGAGGGTGAATCATATTGATGAGTTGGCTACGGTAGTTTTGGCACCGTTGGCCGTTTAAAAACAGGCAAAAATAGGGCGGTACACCGTTTGGACACTGTTTAAGTGGCAACGGGTTACCGTTTTAGCGTTTTCTACACAAGCTTACCGCTTCACCAGTTGGGCTACCATGTCGGCCTCGGTACACACTTTATTGCCCACAATTACTGTTCCTCTCATTACACAAATGCCGCGGCGGATGGGCTCTATCAACTCCAGTTTCATGAGCATGGTATCGCCTGGCTTTACCATGGCTTTGAACTTACAGTTATCTATTTTCAAAAAATAGGTATTGTATTCGCCGGGAGGCATAGCGTTAATACATAAGATGCCACCGGTTTGTGCCAGTGCTTCAATTTGCAATACACCGGGCATTACCGGGTTGTTGGGAAAATGACCCTGGAAAAACCACTCGTTGTAAGTCACGTTTTTCACCCCGACGATTTCGGTGCTGGTCAGCTCAATGACTTTATCAATCAGGAGGAACGGGAAACGATGTGGCAGTGTTTTTTCGATGGCAGCCAAATCGTACACCGGCGGCAACGTGGGGTCGTAGCTCGGCATGTCTTTGGCATGCTTGTTCTTTTTGATGTATTGTTTTACCAGCTTGGCAAACTCCACATTGGCAGCATGGCCGGGGCGATGCGCAATGATGTGGGTTTTTACAGGATAGCCAATCAGGGCCAGGTCGCCCACCACGTCCAGCAGTTTGTGCCGGGCCGGTTCGTTGGGAAAACGCAGCTTCAGGTTGTTGAGGTAGCCTTCGCCTTGTATTTCAATATTGTCTTTTTTGAAAGCGGCTTTCAGTTTCACTTTCGCTTCTTCGGTTATTGGCTTATCTACCACCACAATGGCGTTGTTGATGTCGCCGCCTTTTACCAGGTTGTGGTCGAGCAGCATTTCCAACTCATGCAAAAACACAAATGTGCGGCAAGGCGCAATGGTGTTTTTGAAATCGCTGAGGTGCTTGAGCTGGGCATGTTGCGTGCCCAATACGGGGCTATTAAAATCGATAAGTGTAGTCACTTTGTATTCTGCAGAAGGCAGGGCGGTAATTTCTACGCGGCGGGCTTCATCGCAATACTGAATGTTTTCGCTGATGGTGTACCACTGTTTGGCGGCTTCTTGTTCTTCTACGCCTACTTCTTCAATGGCTTCAATAAAAGGCATGCTGCTGCCATCCATGATGGGAATTTCAGGACCGTTGATTTCGATGTGGCAGTTGTCTACACCAAGGCCAACCAATGCTGCCAGCACATGCTCCACAGTACTTACCCGGGCACCGTTTTCTTCGAGGGTGGTGCCGCGGCTGGTGTCAACTACCAGGTCGCAGTCGGCTTTAATGGTGGGTTGGCTGGGCAGGTCTATGCGCTGAAAAACGAAGCCATAGCCGGGTTTGGCCGGTTTCAGGTTCATGTTTACATAGGCGCCGGTGTGCAGGCCGGTACCTTCTACGCTTACCACGCCACTCAATGTATGTTGCTTATCCGGGTTGAACGTGCTACTCATGTACAGGTTAATGTTGGTCAGAAATTGAGGCAAATATAACCATTGCGGCCGGAGCAGCCATTGGTGGCTGTATGCTGGCTGCAAAAGCAATTGGCTAATGACTATTTCGGAAAATGCTACGCAGGATTATTAGCGTCTGCTGAAGAGGCCGTGTTTTCGTTGAGTGTTCCATTTTTGCGCAGCCAATCTATCACCAACCGGGCCTGATTGTAGCTCACATGATCGCCGAGAATTTGTCGTACCTCGGCTGCTTGCGTGGTGCCGGTTTCCTGTTGCACTTCGGCAATTTGCTGAAACAACGTTTCGCTAATGAGTACAGCTTTATCGATGCTGCCATCCAGCACATAGGGGAGCAAATGCCCTTCGATGGTGCCGGGCTGTAAGCCACGGGCAGCGGCTATTTCGGCCACGCTCATGCCTTGCTGCAACAGTTGCAGGCTTTGTACCTGCGTAGGAATTTTTGCTGCTGCGGTGTCCGTTTTTTCTTTGCGCTGGCGCTTGGGTTCTTTGTGTGCTATCTGGCTGCTGAGGTCGTGTGCTTCACAGTATTGTACAATGAGTGTCAGGAAATCGGCTCCGTATTGCTCCGCTTTTTGCTTGCCAAAACCAGTGATGAGCAAAAGCTCTTTTTCGTTTTGGGGTAAATAAGTCACCAATTCCATCAACGTACTCAGGTTGGCTACCATGTATGCAGGTTTGCCTTCGTCGGCACAAATCTGGTCACGTAGTTGTTTTACCTGTTGAAACAGCTGCGGATGCGGCACATCATTGTATGAATGCTGTCGCTTGGTGACGGTGTACGCCTGCCCAATCACTTCTTTAATGTTGATGGTAGACTTGGCCCTTAGCAACGCATGTGTATCGTAGCCTTTGTGGCAGGCCTGCATGTACAGCTGCCATTGGGTAGCGGCCTTCAGTGCTTCGGCCAAGGCGGCTTCAAATTCTTCTGCCAGCTCTTTGCTGTCTGTTACAGCAGGCTGCTCCCGTATGCCTTTGATGATGCCTTCGAGCTGTGCCCCAAACCAATCAGCTGCTTTTTGGATGCGGTCTTGCAGGGGCACATGTGTTTCAAAACTTTCTGCATAACCCTGTGTGAGTTGTGCCAGCTGTTGTTGAAACTTATTCGATGTTTCTGCCAGCTGTTGTATTTGTGCCTGCCAGTTTTTTATCCAGCTGTCCGCTGCTTCGCCATAAGCACCTGCATGGTTGTTGATGACCGAAGCCAAAGCTGCAGCAGCTTTCTGCAAAGGCATCGCATCGAAGGCCCGTTGCAACAGTTGCAATTGAAAACGGTTTCGGCTGGCTGCAAATGCTTGTTGCAGTTGTTGTGCCGTTCCTGCTGTGGAAGCGTATTGCTGTACCCGTCCATCCACTTTTACGGCTTGTGGCGGCACAGGTGTACGCAGCACCATGCCTTCCAACGTTTTGCAGCGGCTGAGTGCAACATATACCTGCCCGGCCGAAAATGATTTAGCTGCATCAATAATGGCATGCTCAAACGTAAGACCCTGACTTTTGTGAATGGTGACAGCCCAGGCCAATCGCAGGGGATATTGGGTAAAAGAGCCAATCTCTTTTTCCTCTACTTGCTGCAAAGTTTTGTTGAGGCTGTACTGCACATTGCGCCACACTTCCCGTTGTACGCTGATGGGTTTGTCGTCGCCTTTGCAATGCACTTCTATGCGTTCATCGTCCAATGCGGTTACAATGCCAATCTTGCCATTGAAATAGCGTTTGTACACCGTGTCATTTTTCAGAAACATAACCTGTGCTCCTTTTTTCAGCTGCAGGGTTTGCTCCGCCGGAAAATTCTTTTCCGAAAATTCACCGTCTATATCGGCCTCGTAGTTATGCAATGTTTCTGGCAATGCTTCCAGTGCCTGATTGTTGATGCTGTCGGCAGTGGCATTGTGCGTGGTAAGAGTGATATAATCTTTATCGTCGGGTATGCGAAAATGCGGCTCGAACCGGCTGTTGAGTAGCTGTAAGCCATTTTCAGTCAGCTGATTGTTCCGCACTTCATTCAGCAGCTGAATAAAATGCGCATCGCTTTGGCGGTAAATATGCTGCAACTCTATGTACACCGGCATGTGCTGGCGTATCACTTCGCTATTGAAGAAGAAGGGCCCTTCGTAAAAGT
>JADLHL010000271.1 GCA_020848815.1 Chitinophagaceae bacterium
ATCGGGATCCGTTATCCTCCACTTCAAAAAAAAGGTTCACATTTTGTGAGCCTTTTTTGTTTGCAACAAGTCAGCTGGCTGGAGCGCCCCGCTGGTGGCGGGAAGGTCATCGGTTCTCCCGATAGCTATCGGGATCCGTTATCCTCCACTTCAAAATAAAAAGGTTCACATTTTGTGAGCCTTTTTTATTTGCAACAACTCAGCTGGCTGGAGCGCCCCGCTGGTGGCGGGAAGATCATCGGTTCTCCCGATAGCTATCGGGATCCGTTATCCTCCACTTCAAAAAGAAAGGTTCATATTTTGTGAGCCTTTTTTGTTTGCAACAAGTCAGCTGGCTAGGGCGCCTCGCCTTAGTCGAGGAGGTCATCGGTTCTCCCGATAGCTATCGTGATCCGTTATCCTCCACTTCAAAATAAAAAGGTTCACATTTTGTGAGCCTTTTTTGTTTGCAAAAAGTCAGCTGGCTAGGGCGCCTCGCCTTAGTCGAGGAGGTCATCGGTTCCCTGCCCGACGCAGGCGGGGACTCCGTTATCCTCCACTTCAAAATAAAAAGGTTCACATTTTGTGAGCCTTTTTTGTTTGCAACATATCAGCTGGCTGGAGCGTCCCGCTGGTATTACACTTGCTCCAGAACCGCATTACTCATTTACTTTCCGAAACTACTTTTTGTATCAGTTGCTTCAATTGCATCAGTTCTGTTTTTAGTTCATCATTTTCTTTTTTTAATTCTTTGATGGCTTCAATGGTATAAGGAATCATGCCGCTGTAGTTCACACTTTTCACGCCGTCTTTACTGGTGGCAACCAGCTCTGGCATTTGTTGTTCTACCTGTTGTGCCAGCAGGCCCGTTTGCAAATGCTGATCACGGAATGCTTCACTCCAGTGGTAGTGATAGCCGCCGAGTTGCAGCAGTTTTTGCAAACTGCTTTGCAATGGTTGGATGTCTTTTTTGAGTCTTGCATCACTGTTTTGAGTAAGCGTACCGGCCATGGTTACATTGCCACTGCTGAACAGCGAAAAAATAATGGCATTGGCATCGTTGCGGAAAATAAAATCTCCCCCGGCCAGGTTGTTTTTAAACACCAAATCTGAAGTGTAAAATATATTGGCAGTGGCGGATGTATTATCATCTTCCAACCGGATATGCCGGTTATCTGAAATAACCCTCGCTTTAATATGCAGCATGGCTTGCGGCATTCCATTGGCTACGTTGATGCCTGTTTCTCCGTTCTTGGCCACAATGAAGGCGTTACGCCTGGCTATATTACTTGTGCCATTGCCGATGATGAAAGCAGGATCTGTTGTTACATGTGATGTAGCATTACTATTGGCTATGGAATCATTCAGCTGGCCAATTGCCAAGGAGGCGTAAGCTTTAGCATTAGTTGAAAATCCCATAGATGTCGAGAAGTTTCCGGTAGCACTTGTGCCATTTCCCATGGCTAAAGAAGCAACACCCAATGCATCGCTAAATCTTCCCATTGCAATCGATTCAGAACCACTTGCCACTGTTTGATTACCCATGGCGATTGAAACATCCCCGAGTGCAAAAGATCTTTCACCTACTACAAAAGCATTTTCGCCTCTGGCAACTGTATTGTTTCCAAAAGCTATTGAACCAGTTCCTGTTGCAGCTGCTGCAACCCCCATAACAATCGCATTTGGCCCAGAAGCATTAGAGGTAAAGCCCATAGCTATGCTTTGTACTCCGCTTGCTGTATTGCCAACACCCAAGGCTGTTGATCTGTCTCCTGATGCGATTGTATTTCTGCCCAGGGCTATGGACAAGAAACCTGTATTTTCTTGATTCCATTGTGTTCCATCAACACTGCCGGCTCTAAAAGCGCCTTTGTCGGCATACCACATCATTCGGGCACCGGCGCCACTAATTGGTGGTTTGCCAGCATTCAAAGTCGTATCACCGCTAAACAACACACTGCTATCCTTTACATGCAGCATGGCTAGTGGCGTATTGGTGTTAATGCCAATTTTGCCCTGCGCCAGCAATACTTGTGGCTGTTGTACAAGCATCAATAGACTCATCAGTGCACAAACAAAAGGCTGCTTTTTCATAGGATTAATAAGGGTAAATGAAACGGTGTATGATTTGGGAAGGTACCTTTTCACATAAACTGAGCAATACCTCTTTGGGCGTATGCATTTGGGCAAAGCTTTGTCGCACATACACATATAGTGACGTGCCACATGTACAATGATGAAGTGGATAGCATTTAAGAATGCAAGATAAATTACGCTACTGCCGCAAGTGTGCTGCGCAGCAGGCCACTTGTGCCATACCAAATTTGCCCGATTGCATCGGGCATTTCATCAATACGTTTTCGTGCTGCTGACTACGCTTGTCTTCAAATAATCCGGACACAGTCCGGCTGGTTTGCAGAGTCACCAGTGACCCGCTGGTGCGGAACACTGGCGCCAGAGCTGGCCGTTGCTGGGAAGGAGTTCATGTTGCCAGCAACGTCTCTTGAAAAGGAC
Organism: Chitinophagaceae bacterium; assembly: GCA_020848815.1. Lineage (GTDB taxonomy): Bacteria > Bacteroidota > Bacteroidia > Chitinophagales > Chitinophagaceae > Phnomibacter. Next base: position 2,494 of record JADLHL010000271.1, read on the forward strand.
GTTGCGTTTGTTAATTGGAAGATTTATTGATGTCGGGTTAATCATTTGCGCAACGTCCCCTGCGGGAGACGTTGCTGGGAAGGAAACACTGGCGCCAGCAGGTATTTACCAGGGCAGTTGTAATGGCGCCACTTCTTCTTGGTAAAACTGCTCTAATTGTTGCAGCAGATTTTCCGGCAGGGGAGTATGAATACTTTCTATGTTTTGCTTCAATTGCGCTGTACTCAAGCTACCGGGAATGACAGTGGCAACGGCATCGTATGCCAGGCAAAATTCAATAGCCATTTGCGACAATGGTACACCCGGACCAATCAGTGCTTGGAGTTGCGCTACCAGTTGTGCCCTTTCCGCAATATCAGCCTTGCTCCATCGGCTTCTGACTCCGGTAAACGTACTGTTGGCATCATACTTTCCGCTAAGCCAGCCAGAGTCCAACGGGATTTTTACAATAATACCAACCCCTTTTGCTTTGGCCATGGCAAAAGCCTTAGCGGCATCCTGATGCAGTATGTTGAAGAAGGCTTCAATCACTTGGGCACCGGTGGTGTCCATGAGCAACTTCATATCGGCATAGGTATCCAGCGAAGCGCCATATGCCCTGATCAGTCCTTCTTCTTTCAATCGTTCGAGTATTTCGTAATGCGGTTGCTGATGTCCATTGAGCAAGGCACTGGGTGGGCTGTGGATGATCAATGAATCTACATAGTCGGTTTGCAGCCGTTGCAGGCTTCCTTCCAGCGATGTACGGATGCTGTCGGCACTGTAGTCGGTGGTACCCATGGCCGTGTGGCCAAACTTGGTATTGATGACAATTTGGCTACGGACTGTTTTTTTCAATGCGAGGCCCAATCTTTCTTCACTGGTACCCCGGCCATAGTTGGGGGCCGTATCAAAAAAGTTGATGCCGTTATCCATTGCTTCCTGAATGAGGTAAACGGCCTCTTGTTCACTTATGTTTTGCCAGCCCGAGTTGACGCCTAATTGCCATGCACCTACACCAATGGCGGAAACCTTTGGAGAGCCCGGTATAAATTTTCTGTATTGCATCATCTGTTAAAAATAGCTATTCCCTTTTTTCGACGACAATAGCAAGACAGGTGCTTCCAACCAGCGAATGGTATGAGTATGATGTACAAGCACAACAGCTGCAACCTGTGTCGAAGAAAACCAATCCTGCTGCTGTTATCCGCCATCCATTGTTGGCCGCCTATGTGCTACAGGCAGGCAAGCCCAAAACAGAACAAGACTGGCTGGCTTTATTGGCTTACATCAATACGCATGAGTGATGAGAGGTATACACCAATCCGGACACAGTCCGCCTGGTTTGCACAGTCACCAGTGACCCGCTGGTGCGGAACACTGGCGCCAGGAGGGGGCTGTTTTTCTATTATTTCGTTGCAAGGTCGTCATCTATTTTTAATAGAGTTAAGATGATGATTTTTAAAAGCCTATGGTAGTCAAATTCATGTTCCTTTTCTGAAAAAGTATTTGTCCCGTGTAAATATTTATTTCTTAGGTCATAGCCATTTGTAAATTCCTTTTTGTTGAGATAGAAATTAAAGTAATTTCTTTCTTGTCGGGAGAATAAAGTGTTTTCAGAAATTACAAGTTTCTTTTCAATCAATTCATCCATCACCGTCCTGCAGGATAAAGGATAGTTCCAATAACTAAGAACTTCCTTATTGTGCAATTCTCCGATTAGATAAATCATAATGTCTTTGTTCAAAGTCACATAATCATCATTGCTCAATTTTAGATAACCCTCATTTATCAGACTTTGAATTGTATCTCGTTGGTAGTTCTCAAAATATTCAAACTTCACATTTTCGTTTGTTATCAGGTCAAACAAGCAATTGTATTTATTCTCAAAATTTTTGACATAAAACAAATGGCTTTGGTCTGAAAAGAATAAATGTTTTAGTTGGAGAATTAAGTTGTTATCCGAGTAAAGATATTTCTTGGTTTTTTTGCTGTATATCTCACTGATTCTAATTGGTGTAGAACTGATTTGAATAAGTTCAAGGTCAATGCTCTTTTCGTCAATTAGCAATTTGTATTGCTTTAAGAAAAACTCAAAGTCAGGTGTTAGCGTTCTGATCTTCGCCAAATAGCTTGATTCGCTTAATGGAAGTTGAAAAATAATTTTATGAGGTGAAATTCTCTCGTTCAAAAATCCGATGTAGGAATTAATTATTGATTCCAAACTATTATCCTTTTGCTTCAAATAGAGTTCGTAAATATGCAATTGAAGATTGGATAAGTTTTCTTTTTTATAAAATGAGAAACCAGTTTCATACTCATTTTTAGATTTCATTAATGTTCGTTCAAAAACATCTAATTCACTTTGCTTGCTCACTAATGAGATTAGATTCTTTTCATCTGTATAGAAGAATAGGTATTTGAAAACTAGAAAAAGCTCTATATCTGTTGGTAATAAATCAAGAAGACTTTCGCTGTAAGATGCTTCAAGTCTTGTCCCTTCGCTTTTAAATTTGAATGGTTCTTTTTGGTCTTTGCAGAATGTCACCCCAACTCTAAAATTCCAAGTATGCCCGCTTTCAAGAACTTTATCGTTTAACTCCTCGGACTTCTTTTTTGCTTTTAATCTTGTCTTCGGATTTAATTTAAACTCACTTGTATCTCTTGAATTTTCAATCAATCTAACATAATTGAGATTTGGTTTTTCACTATCCAAATAGGAATTAATAATTGTCTCCTTATCAGTAGGGCTCAAGCTTTTTGGGAAATGATTTTTTTCTTTTCTTCCAAAGTTGTCTTTTTGCTCTATGCTTGACAAAAGAATTTCAGCACTCTCATTGTATGTAAGTAGGAATCTCTTAATGGGCTTGTCATATTTTTCTACGACTTTTTTTTCTTTAAGTATGTAACGTATATGTATTGGATTTTTCTCCAAAACTGTTGAGAAAGTTGAATCAGAGATTTTTTTAAAACTGTTCAGGTCATTCAACAAACTCCAGTAGTTCTCATAATAATTATAGTCAAGAGTTGACAACTCCTGCTCCAAAGATTCGTCAGAAATTTTGATGATTCTTTCTTTCAGTTGCTTGTATGCTATTTCAACATTCTTTTTGAATGATTCTTTTTGGTTCTCATCCCAAGTTGTGAGAAACAGATTGTTGTCAAAATACAATTTGATGTTGTAAAATTCAATCAAGTCAATCAAGTCAATCAAGCTAAAGTCAGAGTCAGTGTTGAAACTGTTAAGTAAACTTTCTGCTTTACTTAATTGGTGTCCGCCAGCCATGTCTTCTCGAGAGTAGAATTTAATCCTATGTCGCTTCTTTTCACTCATTGCTTTTATAGTTGCACAGTCGTCTCTGAAATTACCACTAACTAAAGAATATGCGAAAGTTTTACATCTCTTACACTTGCGCCAATTTTCATAACTCCTTGTCCGCTCGGTAATTAAAATAAAATGCGCAACTCCAAAAAACCTTCGCCAATACAAATACCGTTCCCTTAAAAATCCCTCAGGTTTTTTACAATTCCAAATTCTTTTACAGCCAGGGGAGGGTACTGGCACAAGTGTAGCGCCAGCAATGTAGCAGCTTGCGTTCCCGCCATCGGGGCATAAAGCAGCTGTCTTACTTCAATTTGTTTTTAATCTCGTTGAGTTTCAGCAAGGCTTCTACCGGCGTCAATCTGTTGATGTCTACTGCCTCCAGCATGCTGCGGATGTCGGTAAATACTTCGGTATGCGCATCAAAAATGCTGAGCTGCATTTGGGCATCGGTTTTGGGGGCTTGCAGCTGTTTTACTTTTTGCTGCATGCTTTGTCCTTCCTCGTTGTCGTGGGCATGTTTGGTTTCCAGCCAGCTCAGTATTTCATTGGCACGGTCTATGAGGGTTGGCGGCATGCCGGCCAGTTTGGCTACATGTATACCAAAGCTGTGGGTGCTGCCACCCGGCGCCAGTTTGCGCAGAAAAATAATTTTGTTGCCCACTTCGCGGTTGGTGATGTGGTAGTTTTTGATCCGCGGTAGTTTTTCTTCCAGCTCGTTCAGTTCGTGGTAGTGAGTGGCAAACAAGGTTTTGGGCGCCTGCGGGCAATTGTGCAAATACTCGGCAATGCTCCACGCAATGCTGATGCCATCGTAGGTGCTGGTGCCACGGCCAATTTCGTCGAGCAATACCAAACTACGGCTGCTGAGGTTGTTGATGATGCTGGCGGTTTCATTCATCTCCACCATAAAGGTGCTTTCGCCACCACTCAGGTTGTCGCTGGCACCCACCCGGGTAAATATTTTATCGGTAAGGGGTATATGCGCCTCCGTAGCCGGCACAAAACTACCCATGTGTGCCATCAGCGTCACCAACGCTGTTTGGCGCAGCAAGGCACTTTTACCACTCATGTTGGGGCCGGTCAAAATAATGATTTGCTGCCCTTCGGGGTCGAGGTCAATATCGTTGGCCACGTATTGCTCTCCGGCAGCCAGTGTTCTTTCAATCACCGGGTGGCGGGCATCTTTTATCGTTAATGCACCAGCGTTGTGCAGCACCGGTTTGCGGTATTGGTATTGCAAGGCATTGCCGGCAAAACAACAGAGGCAATCGAGTATCCCCAATACCTGACCGTTGGTTTGCAGGGGCGCCATATAATCTTGCAGTTCGCGGAGCAGTTCATCAAATAAGCCCTGCTCAATGGCCAGTATTTTTTCTTCGGCGCCGGTTATTTTTTCCTCGTAGGTTTTCAGTTCCGGCGTAATGTAGCGTTCAGCATTCACTAGTGTTTGCTTGCGTATCCAGCTGTCGGGCACTTTGCTTTTGTGGGCATTGGTTACCTCCAGGTAGTAGCCAAACACATTGTTGAAACCCACTTTCAACGAGCTGATGCCGGTTTGCTCTGCTTCGCTTTGTTGCAGGCGGGCCAGGTAGTTTTTGCCATCGGTGGCAATGCTGCGCAGCTCATCCAGTTCGGCATGCACACCCGTGGCGATGAGGTTGCCCTTGCCTGCAGCAACAGGTGGGTTGTCCACCAATGTCTTCCGTATGTTGTCCGACAATAACGGACATGGATTTAAGGCGTCGGCCAGCCGTTGCAAATAATCATTGTTTTGCTGGCTCAGGCTTTGCTTGAGCACATCAATTTGTTGCAGGCCTTTGGCCAAATGCAATACTTCCCGTGGGTTGATTTTTTTGAGCGGCACTTTGCTCACTAATCGTTCCACATCGCCGCATTGCTTTACGGATGCCTGCACTTGCTGGCGGGTATCGGTATGGGCAATCAGCCATTCCACGGCATCCAGCCGCTGGTTGATTTTGCCGATATCGCTGAGGGGCATCAGCAGCCAGCGTTTCAGCAGGCGGGCACCCATCGGCGATACGGTATTGTCAAGCACATCCAGCAGGCAGCGTTGGTCGCTGTTGCCATTGCCCACCAGTTCGAGGTTGCGAATGGTAAAGCGGTCCATCCACATGTGCTCATCGCGGTTGATGCGCTGCACATGCGTAATGTGTTGCAGGTTGGGATGCTCGGTTTCTTTGAGGTAATGAAAAATGGCACCGGCGGCTATGATGCCATGGCTCATTTCTTCCACACCAAAACCTTTGAGGCTGTGGGTGCCAAAATGCCGCAGCATGTTTTCCCGGGCAAAGGCTTCATCAAAAATCCATTCGTCCAGCGCATAGGTATAAAACCGGTGACCAAAGGTTTCTTTGAAACGCTTTTGGTACTGCCGTTGAAAAACCACTTCGGCGGGCTGCAGGCTTTGCAGCAGTTTGTCGGCGTATTCTTTATCGCCTTCGGCAATGAAAAATTCGCCGGTAGAAATATCGAGAAAGGCGAGGCCAATTTGATTGTCGTCTTTGAAATGCAGGCCCGCCAAAAAGTTATTGCGGTTGTGTTCGAGCAGTTTGTCGTTGGTAGCTACGCCGGGTGTTACCAGTTCGGTTACGCCACGTTTTACAATGCCTTTTACCGTTTTGGGGTCTTCCAGCTGATCGCAGATGGCGACGCGGTAACCCGCTTTCACCAGCTTGTGCAGGTAGGTATCGAGGGCATGGTGCGGAAAGCCGGCCAGTTCATTTTCGCTGGCGCTGCCATTGTTGCGTTTGGTGAGGGTGATGCCCAGCACCTGACTTGCCACCACGGCATCCTGCCCGAAGGTTTCGTAAAAATCGCCTACGCGGAACAGCAGGATTGCATCGGGATATTTTTGCTTGATTGCCCGGTGTTGCTGCATCAATGGAGTATCTGAACTGCCTTTTGCCATGGGCGTCAAAAATAGGGTAGTGGTCAGGCTGTTTGGCCCTACTTTGCAAGCCAATTATACACATCTTTTATGCGTACAATTTTGCTGCTGCTGGCTTCCAACATTTTCATGACCATTGCCTGGTATGGCCACCTCAAAAACAACAACATTCCTTTGTGGAAAGCTATTTTGGTGAGCTGGGGCATTGCGTTTTTTGAGTACTGCCTTATGGTGCCGGCCAACCGTTTTGGGTATACGTTGTCGGGCTTTTCGGCGTTTCAGCTCAAGATTATTCAGGAAGTGATTACGCTGCTGGTGTTTACGGTGTTTGCCGTGCTGGTGCTGAAAGAAAAAATGGAATGGCGCTACCTGGCCAGTTTTGCCTGTGTAATGGGGGCGGTGTATTTCGCTTTTAAAAAGTAGGGCCAAAAAAAGGGGCCGCTTGCATCCCGCAAACGACCCCGGTTTCCCTGCTGCTTTACAGAATGATAGATGGGGCTGGAAAGCGAAGGTTTAAAACGTGGTTGAAAAAAAAGGACACGGATAAATGGGCCGCGGATTGGCGGGATGAATACCGATTTTCACGGATGCTATAAAACCTCTGTTAGCTCTGTGTCCTCTCCCGCATGCAGCGGGACAAGTTGTGCGAAACAAATTACTCCTTCAATCGCCCCACATACCCTCGGGCACCCGCCAGCAACACCAGCTTGCCTTGCTTAGCCCGCTGCACCACATGGTACGGGTGTGGGTTAATCTTTTGCCACACGGGCAATTGTCCGGGGCTGAAGACCGCTTTTTGTTTTGTAATAGAAACACCCGGTACACCGGATGCAATGAGTCGGCCATCGGCCAGTTCGGCAATGCAGCTGGCATAGCCGCTAAACGCTGGCACAGGTTGGTGCGGCGTGGGCCATTGCGGCGACATTACGGCCAGGTTGCTGTCGCTTACCAGTGGTGACGTGTAGTTGCCAGCGGCCATCACAAAACCACCACCATGCCACAAAATGCTGTTGCCACCCGTCATTGTTTGGCCGTGGGTAAGGGCTACTTTGCCACCAAATTGTTGGTTGACGGTCAGGTCGAACAGGTGGAGCTTGCTCACTTTACCACCGGTGACAAAAGCGCCACGCAAGTTGCCGGGCTCGGGTACCAGTAAAATATTGGTGCCGCTGGCGGCAAAGCAGGCTTCGCCGGGTTCTGCTTTGGGCCGGGCCTGTATGGGTACTTCGGTCCAGCTGCGGCCGCCATCGGTGGTTTGCAGCATCCAGAAAAAGCCGTCGATGGGATCGCCGAGGCATACGCCGGTATCGCCGGCAAAAGCCATGGCATCGAGAAACATGCCGGGCAAATCTGACCGGTACACGGTTTGCCAGTTTTGGCCGCCATCGCTGGTGCGGAGGATGATACCCGGACTATCTACCGCCATAGCCACGGCCGTTTGAGCATCAAAGCCTTCAATATCCCTGAAGTCGCGTTGCTCAAAACCTTTGGGGCGCAACCATTGCCAGTGTTGGCCTCCATTGATACTGCGGCCAATGGTACCACGGCTGCCGCTTACCCATGCCACCGAATCATTCACCACACTCAAACCCCGAAAAGAAACATTGCGTTGGCTGCTGTCCATCACCAAAATTGATTGTGCCATACCCATGGAATGCATCAGGCAAAAGGAAATGAGTAAGAGAAAATATTTCATGATATGAAGATGAGTATTTGAGCAGGAAAATTTTTGCAGCGCAAACAGGATCGTAGTCTTGTTGACATGTTCACCACTTACTTAGCAGCATCACAACTCTTTGAGCGTTACTTTTTGTTTACCAACTTGTAAAGCAAATGTTGCACCTACTTTCAGCGCCACATTTTCTTTTTCATGACTCACAGGAAAATCAAAGCAAACAGGGTAGTTGTAAGCCGCAATGCGATGTGCAATGATTTCATCAATGGTATTGCCAAAGGGCGTAGTAGTGTCTTTGTTGTCGGTGAAGCCGCCAATAATTAATCCTGCCAATGATTTAAGTTTTCCGGCTCTGTCTAATTGCAACAACATACGGTCTACATTGTAGAGGTATTCGCCCACATCTTCCAAAAACAATATTTTTCCTCTGGTATCCAAATCGCTGGGCGTACCAATTTGATGGGCAATCAAACTCA
>JADLHL010000272.1 GCA_020848815.1 Chitinophagaceae bacterium
ATGGCCTGCGCAACATCGGAGCCGGCACCTAATATTAAAACCGTTGGCATAAGTATTCTTTGCTATTGTGGAGTGAGTTGTAAACGATCGGACAGCAATGAATGCACCACTTGCTGACCGTTGTATTTTTGAATGGTTTGTTTAAACTCTTGCAACCGGGGATAAGATTGCTGAAAGGTATGTGCTTTCATTCTGGCATCTTTCGACAGGTAAATTCTGCCGCCGTATTCCAACACCAGCTTGTCCATTTCATCCAAAAATTCGAACAGGCCATTGCGAATGGGTATATCCAATGCCAACGTAAATCCTTCCATCGGAAAACCAATCATCGTGTCTTGCTTGCCAAACACTTTGAGCACTGCCAGAAAAGAGGCAAAACCTCTTTCTGTTATGCGGTGCAAAATATTGGCCAACCCTTCTTTCTGATTCAGCGGCAACACAAACTGGTATTGCACAAATCCTTTGCGGCCATACATCTTATTCCATTCATCTATCACATCCAATGGATAAAAGAATGGTTCGTATGGCACCACATTATTGATTTCCTTCCTGGTGTTTTTGCGGTAAAACAAAAAGTTGAAAATGCCGATGCTCAGCTTATTCAAAAAGATGGAAGGCAGATACATGGGAAATCGAAACAGCGTTTTATTCACCACTTTCAATGGCTGTTGCTGTTGTGCCGGGGTAAGGTCACTGAGCTGTGCATGTTCGCCAAGCATGAGTATACTGCGGCCAAAACCTTTCCCTTTTTTCAAACAGTCAATCCATGCTACGCTGTACGTGTAATCCTTATATTCTTCAAACAACCGGATGATTTCATCGAGGTTGGCGGCTTTAATTTGTTTTTGCCTGATGTAAGAAGTTTCAATCTTCTTCAGGTGAAATTTCACCCTTGATATCAAACCAGTAAGGCCCATGCCGCCACAGGTTGCCCAAAACAAATCGGCATGTGCATCGGGGCTGCACACAATCAATTCGCCACCGGGCAGTATCACATCCATATCTACAATGTGGTTGGAAAATGAGCCATCAACATGGTGATTTTTTCCATGCACATCGGAGCCTACAGCACCACCAATGGTGATGAGTTTGGTACCGGGTGTTACAGGCAAAAACCAGCCCTTGGGTACTATCACTTCCAACACCTGATCGAGTGTAACGCCAGATTCACAATCGAGAATACCATTCAAGGTATCAAACGAAATGAAGCGGTTTAATTTGGTAGTGGTTATAACAGTTGGTGCCAGCGAAGCATCGCCATAGCAACGGCCGTTGCCTCTTGGAATCCAGTCTTTTTTTTCAGCAGCCAATGCTTGCAGCTGGTCTCTGAATGCAGGTTGATACTCATCGGCATTTTCAACCGGGTAATTGCCCCAGTTGGTGATATTGCGTTTCATACTCACTGTCTCCTATGATGCATGCAGGATGGCATGCTGTATGTTTTCATCACTGCAAAAGCGTTACCTCTGCAGCGAATCAGGGTTATTCAAAAAAAGTAACGGTACTCTTGAGGTATACCAAAAAGTAAAACGATGCACCCCAAAGCGCCATGCATATTTGCAAAAAACGATCGCCGATAAAAATGCGGGTAGGCGAACCTGAACGCTCCAATACAAATACAATTTGCAAGTACCTCAGTATGCCCACCAACACAAACAAGCAGGTATAGTACAAGCGGTAGGTGCCCATGCGTTGTATTACTTCGGGGCTCATGGTGTACATGAAATATGCTACCACTATGACGGCACAGACCAGCGATAAACTCACATTTAAAAAATCGAGGTTGTAGCCTTTGATGCTTTTTCGCATATCTGTACCCGACTTCAGTTTCAGCAATACATCATCCCGACGCTTACCAATGGCCATAAACAGCGCCAGCAAAAACACCATGATAATAAGCCACTCTGAAATGGGAACCACGGTAATAATGGAACCACCTTTTACCCGAAACACAAAGCCCACGGCAATAATGACGATGTCGAGTATCGGGATGTTTTTTAACCCCAATGAATACCCCACGTTGAGCAAAAAGTAAATGCCCAACACAAACAAGAATTTCATTTTAGGGTTGGCCACGTATGCCAATGCAAAACCTGCAATGAGCAGCAGTGCCGCAATGGCCAATGCCACAGCAGGTTGAATAAGCCCCGCAGCCAATGGCCGCTTACACTTGGTGGGATGCTTGCGGTCATCTTCACGGTCGCGGTAATCGTTGAGTATATAAATGGTGCTGGCCACAAAGGAGAAGGCAAAAAAGCCCGGCACCAGCATCAGCAGTTTTTCTGTGTTGAACATTTCGCCGGCAAAAAACAGCGGTATCAACAGAAATAAATTCTTGACCCACTCTTTAGGACGTAGCAGTTGGATGTATTTCATCTGCAATAAAGGTTAGTACCCGAAAACTGCCGGAAACATACAGCTTGGGTGTGTAAGTGCTTGGTTTAAGTGTATGTGTAAAGGTAACGGCATCATGTAAATAAATCATGAATAAGCTATTGTTTTTCAGTATATCTACCCAAACCAAAAGGCCTTTTGCCGGCAATCAAAACCAAACACGCTGCGTATAGGTTTACTGAATATTTTTACGCCCTATACCCTCCTAGCCATGCAACCAACCAAACTACAACGACTCCTTTTCACTTCCGACATCCTCATCATCATTGCTTTTGCATTGGTGCCACTTTTCAGCACTTTTCCGTATCGGGTCAATATCTTCCTGTCTTGGGAAGGCGCTTACCGCATTTCGCAGGGCCAAACCCCGTTTCAGGATTTTGGCCTGCCCATGGGTTATATGTTTTGGGTAGTACCTGCTTTCTTTTTCAAAATATTCGGCCCCAGCCTGGTGACGTTGGTAAAGGCACAGGTGTTCATCAATATTTTGTCGGGCCTGGCATTTCGTAGCATGCTCAAATCGCTGCAGGTGCAGCCCGGACTCAGGCTGGCCGGCGTATTGCTCTTTTGTTTGTCCTTTTCTTTTTTCAATTTCTGGCCCTGGTACAACCACACAGTCATTGTATATGAATTTGTAGCATTGGCACTTTTACTCAAAGCCATCACCAGCCAAAACAAACTCCGTTTGCTGTGGTTTGCTGCAGGTGGTGCTTTCCTGTTCATCAGCTTTTTCACCAAGCAAGATGGTGGCGGCATGGCCATCATGATTGGCCTCGCATTGCTCGGCTACGCCAGTATAGCCGATAAAAAATGGTGGTACCTGCCCGCAGCATTGGCGGGTACAGCATTGGCAGCCGCCTTTTTCTTACTGCCCCTGCGGGGAACCGATTTTGGCTACTGGTTCAACCATGGCCAGCCACCGCACAACTCCCGTTTGTCGGCGTTTGATATTGTAGATGAATTCTTCACCAATTCGCAGTGGATTAAGTTTTACCTGTTCATCATTTTGCTACTCATGCTGCCCCGCCTGCTGAAATGGAAACAACTGTGGGCCGATAAAATGATGATGCTTTTTTTCCTGCTCACGGTGGGCATTTTGGCCGAAGCCAGCATCTTTCAAATCACCAGTTACACGCCACCCGACAACAATATTTTCTTTCACAGTTTTGCTGCTGTTTTCATTTTGCAATTGTTGGGCCAGCGCATGGCCGACCTCAATTTCAATTCAGTAAAAACAATAACTGTGGTAATGGCAGGCATGCTGCTCTGGTGGAGCGGCACGTATTGGAAATACATCAACCGCATTGTAAGCCGGGCCAATAGTGGTGAGCAAACAGCCGCCGCCGCCGTGGGCAGAAACACATACATGATAAAATCGGACACATCAGATGTACCCATGAGCAAATGGATTTTTTCGAACAGAAAAGGCTTTGAAAAAATTTACATGCCGCCTTCAACTGTAGCAGGTATTGAACGGGTAATGAAGATGGAGGCAGTAACCAAACCAACTGATAAACCGCGTCGTATTCTCAACTTTACAGAACTGACACCGCTCATTTTGGAAATGAAATACGAGCAAGACCGCGGCATTCATATTCCACTTTGGCACCACCGTGGCGTGGCCATGTTCGACAGAGAAACAAAACTTTACACCGACCGTGTACACAACAAATACTACGATTTGGTTTTGTTTGAATACATGCCGAAGCTCAACAACTTCTTTCCCTTTGAAGTGCGTGACTCACTGCTAACCAACTACGAACTGGTAGATTCGTTTCATGCGCCACGCCGCCCGACTGATACATGGATTGAAGTGTTTGTGCCAAAGCAAGCCGGCAAAGACAGCAGCGCTATTTCCCCTTTACAATAACGGCAAATTTGTCTTTCCATTTCAGGAACCAGCTTTCAAACCAATGGTAAGAAGCAATGCTGATGGCGAGGCTTAATGCCAGTGCCAGCAACATTTCTGCAAAAGAAATACCCGGGCTGCGGCGGTCGAGGTGCAGTTTGTCAAACACTACACCAGCTGCAATAATGCCTACAAAATGCAGGCAGTACAAGCCATACGTGTACACGCCCAATTTTGAAATGCGTTTCAAGGATTGCATTTTGAACAGCGAATGTTTGCTGTAGTTCTGCTCCATAATAATGGCGCCAAACACAATGGCAATAATCAGGCGTTCAAAAACCAGCACCACAGGAATGGGTGGCAGTATGTCTTTTTTGAAAAATAAAATAGCAAAAGCCATTACATAAATACCGGCAATTACCCGTTTGGGTAAGGCTTCCCAAAACTGCATGAAGCGTTTGCTGAATACCGCACCGTAGGCCAACAATCCACCCCACGCCATATCGCCAATCACAGCAAATGTGTGGAAGTAACGGACACCATAATCGTGTTCGTCATTGTTGGTATAAAAGCTGCGGAAAATGAGTGTACCAATGATGATGCCCACCATCAGCGCCGGCAGCAACCGTAGCTTAATAAACCGTACCAGTACCGGCCAGCTCAGGTAAAACTGTTCTTCCACTGCTACTGACCATAGCACTGATAATATCAACGCATCGGGTACTACGGGCCAGCTTTGCATAAAGTCGAAGTTGTTGGCCAAGAGTACATAGTACCAAATGTTGGCCACTTCATTGGGCTGGCTACCCATGGCTATTTTAATTTGCGGAAACACCACAAAGCCTAAAAATATACAGGCATAAAACAAAGGCCAGATGCGCAAAATGCGCCGCACATAAAACTTGCTTACGTTAATATCGCCGGCAAATTCTTTTTCTTTTATCAGCAAATAAGTAATGAGAAAACCGCTGAGTACAAAAAAGAAATTCACCCCAAGATTACCATTCTGAAACAGCCCATTGGTGAGGTCATACCATTGTGTTCCCTTCAGGTTGCTGAATATGGTTTTATTACTGTGAAATAAAAACACAACAAAAAAGGAGAAGAAACGCAGGCCATCCAGGTTGGGAAAAAAGATTTGCGGTTTCTTTTGTGCGGTAGCATTGCTCATATGTGTGCAGTAGAAATTAACGCAAGCCTTTAATTACGTCATCCAACGGAACGAGGATGTATTTTTCGATCTCAATGCGGGCAATTTCGCGGTTGCGCTGCGTGTTGATTTTCTTTGTCATTTCCTCGTTGTACTTTTTCAATGCTTCGTTGTACGCTTCTTCTGTGGCTGCACCATTTTCAAAGTCGCTTTCAACTTTCAAAAAATTGAGGTATTCAGCAGATGCGGACTTTGTTTGTACATCCAGCAAGGCTGAGTGCATCAAAAAGTCCTCATAGTTTTTCAGAATGATGGCCTTTATTTCGCCATAGGTTTTAGAACGCTCAGCATGAGCAATGGCTACATTTTGCTCTGCCACCCGGATATCTTTTGCACGGGTAAACATGAGGCCAACCGGAATTTGCAACCCAATGTTATAGCGGGGAAAAAAGTTGCCGGCATTTTGAAGCGGCTGACTGCCTTTTATAGAAAATTCGTTCAGGTTGCCGGTTACTACCAATTGGTTCATGATGGTACGTTTTGAACGCTGCAACATTTGCTGCGCAATAATTTCATTGCGGTCAGCAATTTCCATATCGGGCCCGGGTAGTGCCAATTCTATTAATCGCTGCCGTACATCTTTTATAGAAGAATCAGGACGCAATCTATTGGGTCCTGCGGCATTTTGTGCAGTTGCAAGCATACAATACAACAATGCAGAAAGCAGTAAGCAGATTTTTTTTGAAGGCATCATGAACTTGCAGATTTATACTAAATGTAGTTATTAGGTGGTTAATTATTCTTCAACTTCCCATGCAATACTAGGGTCATCAAACTGTTTTAGCCGGCCAATGATGGCCATGATGGCAAAGAAAAACAAGATACCCGGCATTTGACCGATGGCTATTTGTCCGTAATGTGCCACTATCTGCGCAAACAATGCGGCCGCCATGGCACAATACAATGCTTTGATGGTTGGGTTTCTGGCCTGATAATAATGGTGAATACATTGCTGCATCATCACAAAATAAAGCAGGCACAAAATAATCAGTCCTATCCATCCGGCTTCAAGCGCAAATTTGAGGTAACCACTATCTGTAGGAAAACCTGCCAGTTCGTGGCCGGGATTGAAACGTTCGCCTTCTACCCCATTGGTAGCAAGTCCGCCGCCCATAGGATGACTCAACATATAAGGCCGAATCAATTCACGGTTTTCATCCCGCACTTTCAGCGATGCATCGTTAGTGCCATTCATTAGCGTTCGTACCCTGTTGATGGGTGCATTGTTTATAGGCCCAAACAAGATAAACGCCAATGCAAATATGGAAACACCTGTAAAAATGAGGGTACGTTTCCGTTGAAAATTCATCAGTATATAAATGACCACCCCGATAGCAAAAACGATGTATGAAGTACGTGTACCGGAATAAATGGCACCCAGCAGCAGTGCTATGGTAGCGAAATAAAGCTTCTGCTTATATGCCGCAAACGGCTTAAACTGCGACAAAACCAATGCTATTACAGCTGTATAACCCAGCAAAATACCACTGGCAGCCGGGTCGCTTAAAAAAGACATTTTTCGAAACATGCCGCCTTGATAATACAACCGCACTTTGTGTGGATCACTCATCAGCCAGCGCATTTCAAAAGGAAAGAAATCGAACCATTGCTGCTTACAAGCGTACAAGCCAGCCAACACACTCATGATTAGCCAGAACTTAAAGAACCGGACTATTTTCTGCAAATCATCCAGTAGCAGATACGCAATGTAATACACCAGCAGAAAGGCCAGCACTTTACGATAGTAGAAAACCAACCCTGCCATACTCCGCATATTCGGATTGAAAAACTCAATCAGCAAATACGCTGAATAAATAATGAGCATGATGCTGACTGGCTGCCGAAGAAAGCCTTCTATCTTTTGCTGCTGTACTTTTTTGCGTAGCAAAGCACTCATCAATACCAATACCGTTAAAAACTCTGCACCAATACCAATGGGTAAATCGGCACGGAGCAACCGCCCCGGCATAAACATAATGAACGTGTAAAAGAAGAGGGCATAGAATCCAAAATACGGATTGCCCAACACTGCCAAAACAAAGGCAACACCCAACGGAGCCGCCGCTACAGACAAAGCAAGCATCATTTGATTGGCCGCAACCAGATACGCCACAATTGCGGTAAGCAGTACCAGAGCGGCAATGCCGAGCGGTGTATCAATCCATGCTTTATATGTATTTGACGCCAGCTTCATGCTTTAAAAAAACAGTACTTTCAAAAAAATAAAAATCATAGCTATTGCAATCATGGTAGTCAGGATTACTTCAAGTATTCGATCGTTTGTGGAATTCCGTAATGGCATGGTTCAATTTTAAATGCCGGCTTGTTGCATGGCGTTAAACATAGCAGTAATAGAAGATACCCATGTATGCGACAAGGCAAATGCTCTTCGCCTTGTTTGCATGGTTGCATCAGCAGGCTGTTGCAGACATGATGCGATAGCAGCTGCAAATTCCTCATTGGTAGCTGCTGTTTTTACATAAGGCTCAAACATTTCCATGGCTACCGTTTTGGTAGCTACAATGTCTTTCCCCAATGCAAGGTACTCATCAATTTTACGGGGATAATTACCGATGGTCAATTGGTTGAGCACTTGCGGATTGATGCACACATCAAAATGCTGTATATAGGCATATAATGAAGACGCCGGCTTAGTGCCCAAAAAATGTACGTTGGACATTTGATGTAGTTTACTGTTGCGAAAAGCTTCATCTTCCGGCCCCACTAATACCAAAGAAGCCTTTACATGTTGCGCTACATATTCCAGCAACTCAATACCCAATCTTGACTGTATTAATGCACCGGTATAACCAATAATGGGTTTTGGAATACTGGCTAAATCATCCGGACAAGGCAATTTATCAGTATTTAGGCCACTAAAATCACAGCCCTGCCCAATGTCGTAGCTATGCTTGTTGTATTGTTTGCCGTAATCTGACAGATACTTTGAATTGGCCACTACACAATTGGCCTTGGCCATAAGTGCAGGCTCCAATCTATTGCCATGCTTGCTGAAATACGGCTGCGCATTCAGGTAATCACGGATGTAGTAAATCGTTGCTTTCACCGGCAGCAATTCATTGAGGTATTGTCCTCTGAAAAAATCATTGTCGATGAGTAAATACGGATTCAAGAAATTCAGCTGCTGCATTCCTTTTTCAATATCTGCAGCAAGGCTTTGGTTGTTCATTTTATTGAACCAGTCAAACAAACCTGCATGGCCTATCCAGTTGATAGATTCAAGAATAACAGTTGGTGTCAATACAAATAGGTTGGGTTGTACTTCCTCAATCAACAGGCTTCCAGATGCACGAACTTTTTTACGTTGAATTATTTTAGCATCCTTTCGCTGGCGGATTGCAGAAATACGATCGAGTGCCCGATTGATGTACAGCACCGGATACTGCTTCGACAATTCCTCTGCCATGTTTTTGAAATTGCTGCCAATTTCAATATCCCAAGGCTGAAGGCCCATCATTACAAAGCAGGTATGTTGGTTGGTTGTACTCATTTTGCCCAAGCCAGTTTAGTTTTTGCAATGCCAAACAAATATTGGTAAGCATATATCATTTGCATGAAAATGCGGGGTATGGACACATCAAACAAACGACGCATGATTAGCTGATTGATAATAAACACAAATGCATGAGCCGTTAGCACACCATAAGCAGCGCCTTTCAACCCAACAGAACTGATAAAAAAATAACAGGCAATCACACTCACGGTCATCAGTACCATCATCATGATCATATTGATATGCGGCTTACCTGTTGAATCGAGTAAAGTACCGAACTGACGTAAAAAAGGCATAAAGAAACTCACACAAACGCAAAGCTGCAGCAACTCTGTATAGCTGGTATATTTTTCACCGCCAATGAGGTATAAAAAAATACCAGGCACAGCAATTACGCACAATGCGGCAGGAACAACAATGGCCAGCCCTATGCCAACTGCTCTTTCATACAACGCCCCTACTTCATTATTTCCACCACCGGCATGCAGTGCAGCAGATTTGGGAAACAGCACATCGGCCAGTACCTGCGAAGGGATATCGATGATATTGGTAAGCCTGGCACAAATACTTAAGGGTGCAACCATTGCCGAAGAGATAAGAATGGAAGTCATGAAGTGATCGGTAGTTCTGAACACAGAAGACGCAACGTTTGTACCTACTACATACTTGCTATAGTGTACAAACTTGCTTATCCAACCTGCATCCCAATGCCAGCGAAAACGAAATACATCGGTATGCTTCAACAATATAGATAGTGCAGAAGCGACAATGCCGGCATTATACGCCCACACCAATGCTACGCCCGACATTTCTAACCATCCGAAAGCCAGCAATACAACGATGCTCAACGCCACTACCTGCCGAATGAACAATGCATAAAATACAGGTTTGAAATTGGGATACACAGCCATGCGCCATTCAAAATAAGTACTCACACCTATAAGTATATTGCCAGGAATAAACCAGAGCAACATTTCATTGAGCCCGGCTGCATTCAGTGAAGCTTCGATGTTGAACAATGCCAGCAGTACCAATGCTACACTGGAGAGGCTAGTTATGAAAACATTGAGCCACATGGCTGCTGAATAAACGGCATCTTTCTCTTCTGCTTTTGCTACATGGTAAAAACGAATGAGTGCATTACGCACCATGCTTTGCCGAATGATTTCTATAATAGAACTGATGAGTAAAAACTGGGCCCATGTGCCTAAAGCAGATTCGGTGAGTACTCTTGTAAGAATAACCGTACTGGCAATACCAAACACCAACGTACTGGCCTTAATAAGGGCACTGTACAATCCTGCTTTGAGTGTAGAGCTGGCGGTATGTGTGTTGCTTGTCATGAATTATTGCACAGCCATTTTGGTGGATGGCTTCTTTTCGAATGACCATTGAAATATCCAATGCCAGTTTTTCTTTTGTGCAATGCTGGCTACCAACATGGGTATGATCATACCCAACATAATGCAGACGAACAGCAACACTGGCACGTAAGTGTAGCCAATGATTTTACTAAAAACGGTACGTACCAGCGATGCAACCAGCACGTGCATTACATAAATCTGTAAGCTATACCTGCCAATGCTGGCAAATAATTTTCCGACAGTGGTACCATTGAGTTGCATGCTTAGTATGAGCATAAATATGCCGCCTATCTCTGCAATGATGAAATACAATGCTGGCTGGTAATACTCAATATGGTTGGCACTACCATGACTATTATTAATTATCAAAAACTGATAATTGGCATATAGAAAAAGTGGTAGCAAAAGCAATAACACCCAGGTCTTCTTCACCCACACTTCCACTTCCGGTCTAAAAATATATTGTGCTATCCAACTGCCCAAAGCCATAAAAATGTAATAGTGCAAAATATCATACACAAATCCGGTTTCGATACGATACACTGTGATGGCACCAGAGGCGGCGTACAAAGCAACGCCCAACAATACATGCTGCCATGCTTGTAATTTGAACCAATGCGACAACAAAGCAAACAGCATTGATACGTTGAACAAAGCATACAAATACCAAAACTGATCAATGCGGCGTGGCCTTACCAGTAAGTCGAAATAACTAATCCAACTGCGGTCTGCGTTGGTGTATTTCGACATTATAAATTGTAACGTGATTTGCAAACAACCCCACAACAAAAAAGGATACAAAATGGTACCGGTTTTGTTAAACGCAAACCAGCCAATACCTCTTTTAGCCAAGCTGGATGCTACAAAAATGCCAGAAATCATGAAAAACAAAGGCATGCGAAAACTGAAGAACATAATGTTGGCATCCTCGAGTATCGGAAATGATTCTGTACCAAGATTTGCTCTTGACAATCCTTCAAACACATGACGATACACCACCAGTATAATGGCAATGCCTTTAGCCACATCAATCCATCCGTATCTGTTTTGCTTTTGTAAACTCGGCTGCATGCTTGGGAGTATTACATTTCAAGCACATCAAGTTCTACCTTATTGAGCACAGCACCCAAATAGTATTTACTATACTGCTGCACTCGCTGCACACTTTCAATAGCCGCTGTATTCATTACATTGTTGGCAGCATGCACGGTTACCACCGCTTCGGCAAATCCCAATACTTCCAAACCATCTACATGATATTTCAACGCCGGCACCTCCATCAATAGCACATCATACAGTTGTACATTTTTTACATATTCTGCAATAGCCCCAACAGTGCTTGCCAAACCCACAGGAGCAAGTGAAGTTGCAGATAAACCAATCGCGTCAACCCCATCTATAGAAGTCTTCACAATTGCTGACTTAAGGGCTTTTTCATCAATTGCAGTACCAAGTATGTTAGTAAACCCATCCCCTGCCCCCAATTGCTCCGTTAGCAATGGTGCTACGTAGTTGGCATCAATT
Source organism: Chitinophagaceae bacterium (assembly GCA_020848815.1). GTDB lineage: Bacteria > Bacteroidota > Bacteroidia > Chitinophagales > Chitinophagaceae > Phnomibacter. The sequence goes on from JADLHL010000272.1 coordinate 11,853, forward strand.
ACTAAAACTTTTTTACCAGCGGCGGCCAACGCTTTGGCCAAAGCAATGATTACTGTTGTTTTACCCTCTCCTTTTTCATAACTCGCCAGTAGCAGCGATTGAACTTTTTGAGATTGAAGCTCAATCCTTAACTGTTGAATACCATTGATAAAAAGTGCCTTATCGGTAGCTTTCTTTTCATTTACCGGCTCTTCCAACATTGAAATTACAGATTGCTTCTTCAGTGAAATCATACTGAGGTTAACCAGGGTTTTGAAACCTGTAACCCTCGCAAACTGTACAGGAGATTTGATAGAATTATCAAAAAATGCCGACAGCAAAATGATAAAACTGATTAAGAAAAATGTAACGGCACCAGCCAAACCTGTGGTTAAAATAGTACGGGAAGATTCAGGCTTTAATGCCGGTTGCCCCATTAATGTTTGACGGAAATTCAAACCGCCGTCTTGCTTAAAACCTTGCACAGCTTCAAATCGCTGCTTCAAATCAGCAAATTCTTTGGAGGCAATATCGGCCTTTGCCTGTTCTCTCGACACATCCACATCTTTACCTGCAAGCGATGACGCCTGAGCCTGATACTTGCGTATCATACTTTCATACTCAGATATGTTTCCTTTGGCAGAAGCAATATCTGCCTCGAGTTCATATTTACGCTGCTGAAGTGTTTTGCGCAATTCTTCGTCGGGCCTTTCTGCATTATTGCTACGCCCTTTTTCTATCAGGTCTTGCTGTAATTTTTTAATCCGTTGTAAAATGGCCTGATCGTTTCCGCCCTTATTATTGTTTTCCGTTTCAAGGGCACTTATTTGTTTGCGAATAGCTACAATTTCACTGTTATTGCCGCCACTTGATACTGGTGCAGGCATCCGCTGCAACTGACCGTTTACCGATTGTAATTGGGCAACGTTGCGGTTGTAATTACCTTTTTCCTCCGCCAGTTTTGTTTCATAATCCTGAACAATACTGAGTGCAGCAGAAACCGCTGCTGATATATCCGCCGTACCCAAGCCAACTTTTGTAGATTGTAGTTTACTGAAAGTACTGTCGAACTCCTTAGCCTTTTGTTGCAGCTGCCGGTTGATTGATTCCATAGATTCGTTGGAGCGTACATTGGACAACGAATTGTAAAATCGCATAAATTCCGGACCAATGGCATTTACCACTGTAGCAGATAAAATCGGATTTTCTGAACGGTAAATGATATCAATATAATCGGTACGGGCCAATCGGTTGATGCTCAGTGTGCTCACGAAGCTTTCATAATCGTACCCATATATTTCGAGCATTTCTATCAGCTTATTTTCATCAGCGTTGGCTGTTGAAAGCAAGCGAACAGAATCAATTTTATTTTTAAGAATCTGAACGGCTTTTTCTTTTGCAATACCAAGAGCATCTACTTCTGCCTTCTCCTTTTCCGTTAGTACTTTAAATGGCTTTTCAGCAATAAGATCATTTTGTAAAATGCGGTAAGTCATCATCCCTATTACATTGGGAGACTTAAAGGTTTCCAAAACGTTGTTGAATTTCACGTCTATTTCAAAAACGTTGAAGTCTTCCTGCAAAGCTTTCGATTGCATGGTAAGACCAGTGGAATATTGAGCACTAGAGAGATAGCTTTTCTTTTTTAAGAAGGCGTAAGAAAAACCAATTGCGGCTGCAAGTATGGTGAGTAAGAGTACGAGCCACTTTCTTTTAGCAAGTGCCTGATAAAAAAAGATCAAATCCATGGTGGTTGGAATTTGGGTATCGGTGGTTAGGTACAGGTATATACAGGCGGCTAAGCCACCCTTCACAGTGCATGCAATGTACCATAAATTATGGTCAATGATGCAACACCAGATACAATAATTAATTGTAAAACACGGGGTTTAGCGTACGTTGATGACTATAAAACCTACAAAAAATCCATATACACCGCCATACAAGATGATGATGAATATGGATTGTAAAAAAGCAGGCAGCCTCCTAAAAAGGAGACCACCTGCCGTCACGCTTACCCTTATTCTATCTTCAATAACTTAATTGACTTGGTCACTTTGCCATCAACAATTACCCGTGCCATGTACATGCCTGGCTTGAGGCCCAAGCCTGAAACATTCATATTTACGGTATTGCCGGCAGCCATATTTGCTTTGCGGTCAGCTATTACCATGCCGTTGGCATTGAGGAGCTGAATCTGATAGCCCTTCGCTTTTTCCAAACCAGACAGCTTGAAAGTAATTTCATTGCGGAACGGATTCGGATAAGCAGCTACGGTTGTATTTGTAGCAAATTCAGGAGCATTCACATTCACCTTGCGGGCCTCAGTAGCGGTTTCCACTTTACCAGGTTTCTGCTGGGCCACAGGCGGCACCATCATTACTGGCTTAGCAGGTGCTGCGGGTGCAGCTGCTGCAGAGTAACCCTGAATGATTAATCCACTCAGGAAGCCAAACTGTGCCAGGCTGTTTGTAGAAACCTCGAGATAAATTTCTCCATCGTTGGTAGGAGTAATTTCATCGATATACTCAGCACGTGAAGTGTTCTTAGAAGCATTGAGGAACCTGACACGACCATTCACGGTGTAGCTTGTAGTGAGGTTATAGTTCCAGTCGGCACTGGCGAAGAAGCCAAGGCGATACTTGAGTGACTGGTTCAAACCATCAATACGGATGAGTACTTTCTGGCCATTATCAATCCAGTAGCTACTAATCAATACTGGGTCTGGGAAAATGCCGCTGTTATTACCCGTATTCATACCAGCCCAGAATTCACCGTTGAAACTTGACACCAGATTTACGGCTACACCAGAAATGTTACCCAAATCATTGTTGAGGTTTTCATAGCGATCACCTACTTGTGGTATCACCCTTGTATTGTTCCAAGGAGCCGGAGCAGGATACTGGTTGGTAAGGTGCAGGTAAACAATATTGCTTGGTGTAATTACTGAAGCAGCATTGCTAAACTCTGTACCACCACCACTTACGGTAGCCCTAACTACATAGAAGTAACGAGTACTTGCAGATGCAGTGTTGTCGGTATACTTGGTGGTGTTAGCAGGCAATGTAGCAATAAGTGCATAAGAACCGCCAGCTGTTGCTCTCCAAAGTTCATACCCTGTTTCGTTATTGGCTCTGTCTGACCAAAGGAGCGATACAGAGGTACGGGTTTCCGGAGTTGCCTTCAACGCTACAGGAGCCAATGTACCAACAGTTCCATCGTAAGATTCAATCACCAGACCATTCAGATAGCTGTATAAAGCTGTGCTGTTTTTGGTAATGGTCACAAATATTTCACCGTTTGCATCAGGTACCAAACCATTCAGGCGGGTGGTAGTATCGTTGTTGTAACGAGCCTGCATTTGAACTGATTGTGTACCACTTGTGATGGTTGCAGATGCATCGAAACCAGCATTTACACTACCCAAGAAGGCGATATTGTACAACTTGCCAGGGGTAAGGCCAGAGAACTTCACCTGCTTGCTGTTGGTACTGCTTTCGTAAATAGCACTGCGGATTACTTCATCTCCAAAGGCACCGGAGTTTTCGGTAGTGATATGACCCAGATCTGTTGTGCCAGTCCATTGTTGAACCAGAGAGAAATCGACTGTAGTCAAAGCGCCATTTTCATCACGCATATTCTGGATGTTTTTGTTACCCATTGGATAACCCAACAAATTGTTCCATGGTGTTGCTGCTGGCATATTATCATTTCCAAAGTTGAGGAAGATGGCTGTTGTATTCTTATCAGATACACTGATTGAAACTGTTCTTGTTACACTTGCACCTTTATCATCAGCTACAGTTATAACGATGCCGTTGTAAACACCGATATTGTCTACTGTTGGTGTAGCAGCAATGTGGTAAGAACCACCGCCGTTGTTTACCAATGTAGCAAACGCTGGCAGGTTGCTGGCCGTTACTGTCAATACATCTTCAGCATCATCAACGGCTGTAAATGGCAAGGTAGCAAGAGCATCAGTTTTTACATACAAGGTACCACCGCCGGTAATGACAGGCAGTTTATTACCCGTTGTTACTGATACAGTTGGCGTGTATGCAGAACTACCGTTACTACCTACTGAACGAATCTGATAATAATACGTAGTGCTGCTGCTAACTGTCAAATCATCGTACGAAGTGGTATTCAAATTGGCCGCACCAGGATTGAGCAATACAAAGTTTGCATTCGGCTCCAATGAACGGTAAATCTCATACCCTGTTTCGTTGTAAGCTACATCTCTCCAGGTAAGCTTTACACCACCTGCAGGCAACAATGCTGCTGCAAAACCCTTAGGCATTGCTGGTGCAGAACCGTCATCAAATGCTGATTCAATTTCAAGAGCATTGATATAACCAGCTGGTGTACCCGCAGCTTTACCCATGCTAAAGGTTACTATACCTGAAGCATCCGGCTGCACATTATCAATAGAAACTTTGTTCTGATTATTGTTCTGTACATATTGGCTCACCGTTTGGCTACCAATGGTAAATGTTGTGGTACCGTTATCAGGAGTACCAGTCCACTTACTACCTGCATAGAAACTGAACTTGTATTTCTTGGTTGGGTTCAAACCAGTGGTACGAACATTAACGGTATTTGGTGCACCAAAAATGCCGAAGTAGTAATAATCTCTGATAACTGCATCTGGGTAAAGACCACTGTTATTGCCTGTTACCGGACCTTGGTCGAAAGTATTCCAGGCTGTAGTTTGGAAAGAAAGACCAACTGTAGTAGAAGCACCGGTGGTGTTTCTCAGGGCATTGGTATTCAGGCCAACCACGTTGTTCCATGGACTTGGTGCAGCAGAAGCTCTTTGAATGCTAACCAAAATGCGTTCGTTTGGAATAACCTCAGTTACTGTAAACGATACGGGTTTTGTATCGATAGCACCGTTTGCATCGGCAACCTGTACAGTGAAGTTGTAGGTGTCACCATCGGCGTAGCCGGGCGCAACATTCAACTGAGCCGTACCATTACCATTATCTGTAAGTGTTACAAATGAAGGCAAACCAGTTGCTGAAATGATAAGGCCAGTTTGACCATCAAGATCAGTTGCTGAAATGTTGAAACTACCTACTGAACCTTCTGCAACAGAACCTACTACAACTGGATCTAATGTTGGAGGATTGTTTGCATCTACCAAAAGAGAAAAGCTTCCGGTACTTACTCCGCCATTATTATCAGAAACAGCATACTCGATGGTATAACTACCCATATCAGCCAACTGTGGTGCTAAAACCAAGCCAGCACTGCCGTTTCCATTGTCGGTAATGGTAGCAAAAGATGGCAGATTTACGCCTGCAATAAACAAGGCATCGCTGTTTGGATCAGTTGCGTTGATACTGATGTTTCTTATAGTACCAAACTTCATTGTAGTGTTGGCGATAGCCGTAATTACAGGCACATCATTACTAGTTTTCGCAGAATCTTCATTACTGTCACCTGCATTACCGCCTACGCCGGTTGCAACAACCTTATAGTAGTAAATGGCATTTGAAAACAGACTTGCATCGTTAAACGTGATGGTACTACCAGTGCCAGCAGCACCTGCTACAGCAGCTATTTTGCGGTAAGTACTGTTGTTAGACAATGAACGATAAACGTCATAGCCTGTTTCGTTGGAGCCATTATCAGTCCAGGTTACATCTACAGTATTACTTCCTGTTGCAGTAGCCAGCAAGTTAGTTGCAGCAGCAGGTACGGCAGGAAGGACCTGTGTTATAACATCCGAAGACTGATAGCCATCATTCATGAGTTGTGCAATTTCAGCAGCACTCAGGTTCGCATCAATTACCCGCAGGTCGTCCATGCGGCCACGATAATAAGCCGAAGCATTAGCACGGAAGGCATTGCCACTATTGTGATATCCAAGACGAGAATTATTGGTAGTAGCCAACACAGAACTGAATGGCAAACTGTTGTTCTCAGCGACCAACACGCCATTTACATACATCTTCAGTGTATTATCTGCATATACCATTGCGACATGCGACCAAGCATTTGCTGCTGTAAAACCTGAAGTCAGAGAAACAGATGTATTTGCTCTAACTACAGCAGCTTGCAACTGATTAGCATTAATACGCATGGCTATACCATTGTCAGAACCACCAAAGTCAAACAACAAACGGGTACCCGTAAGCAATTCCGGACGTATCCAAAGGCTTACAGTTCTGGCGTTAAATGCAGCCTTCAAAAAGTTGTTAGGCCCACTTACTTCTACCAAGTCGTTGGTACCATCAAACAAAATTGAATGAGAACCTTCGTAGGCAGTTGTATTGTAAGCAGCACCATTTGCAAGCGTAATTGTATTCGCTCCGCCAGTAGCGTCTGCATTACTATTGTTCATTCTCCAACGTGCTTCAGCATAACTAAATGCAAATGCTGATTCACCATATTGGCCAATTGCTCTCACTTTATAGAAATAACGGGTACTGGCAATCAATCCAATAGAATCGGTGAAAGTGGTAGTATTGGCACCAACAGTTCCTACAGTAATAAATTGACCTGTTTTAGAAGTACTTCTGGCAACTTCAAAACCAGTTTCATTATCGCTTCTGTCAGTCCAATCAATTTGTACTTTATTGTGTGCCAAAGCAGATGCTTTTACACTTGCAGGAGCTACAGGAGCTACACCCGCAAACGGAACAGATTCATCGAATGCAATGCTTGGAATTTGCTGCCTTGCTATACCCGCAGCAGCACTTTGCCACCATACCTGCATTGACTGGCCCCCGCCACCCTGGAAGTAAGTAATGGCAATGGGATGCAAACCAGCTGTAAGTGTAATAGTTCCTGTGCGGCACTGATTGCCATGTGCACCATCGTTATTTACTAATGCAGTGGCTGTATGATTGTAAGTACCTATGTAGAGCTTACTACCATCGTCGGAACAAGTTTCAAAAGTATAACTACCCGAAACTGGCACTTTTATGGTACCCTCCCACAGGAAGGCATAGTTATTAGTCTGATTTCTAAGAGTAATATCTACGTTAGCTGACCTACCAGTTTGTACTGGAGTAAGTGTAGCAAAATTGGGAAGTACTGACCAGGCGCCGTTGTACAATTTGTATGACAAACCTGAAGCTGCTGCCTGACCAGTAATTTGGCTACTCAAAGGAGACAGGTTGCCAGCTGCATCACGTGCCCGTACCTGAAAATTATAGGTTTGGAAACCATTCAGGTTGGGTACTGTAAAGTAGTTTGAACTGGTTGTGTAAGATTTCAGTCCGTCAACAAAGATGTCGTACTTGTCTACACCTACATCATCAGTTGATTCATTCCACTGAAGCGAAATTGAATTTTGATTGGCTGTTGTAATAACAAGATTTTGAGGTGCATTAGGAGCACTGTCGTCCACCTGTGTTTTGCCTGTAGCTTCTGCACTATTTGCAGATGCACCATTTGCATTTACAGCACGAACGATATAATAGTAGCTGGTATTTGGATTCAAGCCCTGATCGAGGAAAGAAACCTGATCAGCAGCAGTTTTGCCAATCAGTGTGTATGGTCCGCCGGCAGTTGTACTTCTGTATACTTCAAATCCGGTTTCATTATTTGCCGGTGTTGGATTATCGCTCCAATCTACCTGCATGGTTGTTTTAGAATCTCCAAGTGCTAATAGGCCGCCTGCAGCATCAGGCAATCCGGAAACACCGTTTGCATTTACTACAGTATAATCTGCTGAATACTCTGAAGAACAACCGTACAATTCTGTTACCCTCAACCTGTAAGTTCCTGCAGGAGCTTCAAATACTTTTGCAGTTGATACAATAGCATTATCAGACACCCTACGCCATTCGTAACCAGTATAACCTCCGGCTACAGAAAGTGGTACAGTTGTTTTACCATCAGATGCAGGCAGCACATTACTAAACATGCCTTGAATTTGAATTGGCGGGGTAAGTGTAGTTGGCTTAATACGCACGACTACAGGTGTAGGCGACCATGCAGACCAGTTGCCAGTTGCAGTGCGCCTAAACCTTGCACGATAAGTGCCATAAGTGGTTACTACCAATTTATTGGTAGTAGCACCAGGTATTACCACACCATCTTTCTCCCATTCATAAGCAGCAAATCCTGCTGTCAATCCAAGTGTAGTATTAACAGGAACACCGGGGCAAAATTCACTTCTGCCGAAATAAACTACAGGGTTTGCTTTATGAATATTATTCATAAAAGGAAGCCATGCAGATTCAGCCCAAGCCGTATTCCAACAGCCGTGACCTTGTGTAGCATATCTGGTATGTACAACGTTACCTCCCCTGTTTCTGAAAGAGTCAACAAGTGCTACAGATGTTCCCGGAGTTGGGTTGTTGTCCTTATCACCAGTGTACAATCTGATAGGAATTTCCAGGTATTTTGGAATACCAGGAATGTAGCCCAGAGATGCACCACTAATGGGTTGAGCACCTGCAAAAACTTTTGGATATTCCTCAATAAACTTCCATGTACCCTGGCCACCAATTGAAAGGCCATGAACCATAACGCGGTCCACATCCACTTTCACGTACTTAGCCATTGAGTCAATGATTCTTGCTAACGTGGCAAAATGCGTAGAACCCCAGCCAGAGTTATTCGCTCCAAACTGTGGGTAAATCAAAAAGCCATCGTAGGTGCCATTGTTTACACGGTCTCTGAATGTCTGACCACCATGAAGCAGTTGATATTCATTATCAAATGCTGAGCCACGTTCGCCCAAACCATGCAAAAATACAGTTGCAGGATAGACTTTACCATCAGACACGTTGTGCTGGTAGGTTTTGGGAAACATTACCCGGAACTGAACACCCTGGAAAATGTAGCTCTTGAATTGAGTTGCATCCCAGTTTACACGAGGAGTACGAACCCATTTTGTAATTCTACTCAACGTGGGACTGGGAGGTGGACTTGCGGCATTGTAATTTACAATAGGGTCATTGGGATCAAATACACCCGCCTGACCAAATGTAACCGTGCAAGAAGCAAGGATTGTGAGGAAGAGGATTAAGCGTTTCACTTGGGAAAGGTTTTAATGAAAAAGAGTAAGAAGGTGACTAAGGAACTATTTGAATAAGGAGAGAAAACACATTACACATTTGCATCTTGAAACATCGCAGAAGGAGTTTTGGCCATGATGCGTAAGTCATAGAAAAAACCGAAATTCCTGGAATACTCAATATCAAGATCTACACGTTCATTCACAGACATATTTGCTTTTCCACGCTTGCTGATCTGCCATAAACCTGTAATACCAGCAGGGGCCAAAAATCTTTCAGCCCATTCATTGCAAGTAAGCGTAGCGGCTTCATAAAGCGGCAAGGGACGATTACCAACCAAAGACATATCTCCCTTCAATACATTCAATAATTGAGGCAGTTCATCTAAACTGGTTTTACGCAAAAAACCACCTAACCGTGTAACTCTGGGGTCGTTGTCAATTTTGAAAAACTTTGGCCCATCACTATTTTCTGCTTCACCAGCATACTGATTGAGCTTTGCATACTCATCCAGTTTCTGATCTGCGTCTACAACCATGGTTCTGAACTTGTAAAAATTGAACACATCAAATCCCCGACCAGCCCTTTTCGAAATGTAAAAAATCGGGCCCCGTGATTCGCAAAAAATGCACAATGCAATCAAAAGCATTAAGGGTATAAGAACCAACAGGGCAACAGAAGAAACAACAATATCTAAAGCTCTTTTAAGCACCAAATCAACATCAAGTTTGTTTTGCGATTTGTGCAATTCTGCAACAGGCGCAGCAGGAACACGCAAGCCAGCTTTCATCTCCTTCATGCTGCCCAAAATTTCTGCACCAGCCATTAACGTTTGCGCATTTTCATTTTGACTAATGACATCATCAAACAAACGGCACTTTACCATGTCGTACAGTTCATCCTTGGTAAATACACCTTCGCCTACGTAGTGATAAACGAAGGGAATATTGCGCAGTTCCTTTGTTGCTTCCAGAAAAGCATAAAATTGGCGGAGCTCTGCAAAACGTATCCGGCCCTCATACACGATGATCTTCGGGAGTTTCACACCCGAATGCACCATTTCCAAAAGCATGTTTTTCGATTCTGAAAGAGAGTGCATCACTTTCGATTCCGGAACTATACTCCAATCATCAGAATGAAGTAAATAACCAGGTAAGCTAATGATGAGTGCATCTAACCCACGAACTGTTTCAGAAACATGAAATGACCGATTGCCAATTGCTTTGAATTGTACCACTGGTGATACCAGCAAATTGGAATGATTGTTGTGTGTAATCATACGTTTAGGGTTTGTTGGAGAAAGAAGAGGGTATTGATGAGTCGTTTGCACACTGAGCTTTTTTACTGAAGCGCAGTGCAGGTGTGTTAAGTCTTAGGGATGTTTATGTCAAGGATTCATTTGTTTTTAACTAGCCAGCAAATTCACAATGCAACCACGCAACTTTACCGGATCAAATGGTTTTTCCATGTACATGCTGATGGTTTCTTTCGGCACAAGTGATTCGATATTACCAGCATCTTTTGTAAGTACTACTATCGGAATATGCTTAAATACAATACTGTTTTTGATGTACTGCATAAATTGATAGTCTTTAGAGTTTGTCGCCTCAGAAGGATCTATGATGATGACATCGGGTTTACCAACTTCTGAAATTTGATACAATGCGGTAGCACTGTCTGGTACGGTTACTACATCATAATCTTTCTTAAAAAGATTGTACAACAAAAGCCGGATTGGCTTCGAATTGTCGATGAAGAGAATTTTTTTCATGATAGGTAGGGTAAGGGTTTTTCTTAAGCGGAGAGTTTAGTGCGGGCAGATCGTTCCCAAACAGCTGACTGATTATTCTGCAAAAACTTTTTCAATCCGAAATAAACAGCCACGTTCATAAACAAGAAATAGTAGGGTACGTTTAGTATTCTATAACTGATATTCAATCGATTGAAAATCCAACCGGCAATGGCTAATGAATAAAAAGCCACCTGAGCAATTAATAACAATTGGATAGGTAATGATGGGCTTAATAAAACAAGTAACAAATTACTCAGCAATATAACCGGCAACAAAAAAGGACACAATGCCCAACGCAAAACCCTGTGAGATACATATTGAAAACTGAGCATTCCAAAACGCAATGGATTCATAAGTGAAGCAAAAATTTGCATGGCTTGAAAACCGCCAGCTGCTATTCTGATTTTTCGCTTCTCTTCTTCCTTTACATTTTGCGATGGCAATTCCTCTCCGTAAGCAGTAGGCTCGTACTTTACCAAATACCCACGTTCACATACGCCCAACGAAATATAGAAATCATCCAAAATAATGTTGTTGCCTACAGCCTCGTAAAGGCTTCTCCGCACTGAAAAAAGCTCGCCAGCAGCACCCACTACAGTGTGCAAATCAGAGTCGAGCTTTTTCAACAATGATTCATACTTCCAGTACAAACCTTCTTCAGCCACAGCACCAACACCAATGGCGGAAACAATACGTTTTTCGCCACTCACACCGCCCACTTTAGGATTGGTGTAATGTTTGGCAATGTTCGCAACTGCATCTTCGTTGAGCATCGTATTCGCATCACTAAAAATCAAAATTTCATTTGATGCATGGGCTACAGCACGATTCAATGCAGCTGTTTTACCCATTCTTGCTGGCTGATGCATGAGCTTGACCCGAGGTTCGAAACCCGAAACAATTGCAGGTGTAGCGTCATCAGAACCATCAGTAATTACTATGATTTCTAATTGTTCAGCAGGATATTGTTGCGATAGCGAATTTTCGATTTTGGCCTGAATGCAATCAGCCTCGTTGTAAGCTGCAATAATCAATGAAATGCTGGGCTGGTAAGGATTTTCGGTTACATTAATTGCATTCGATTTTCCGAAAAATTGCTTTGCCTTTATAAGCATGTACGTAATTACACCATACCCAAAGTAGGTGTACACAACTATAGCCAAGCTAGACCAAAGAAGTATGTGAAGAAGTGTGCTCATGAGTTTAAGGGTTGCTTGCGTGGGCCACACCAGGGAAACTATTACCTATCAGCGCATCGGCAGTAGAAGTGACAATAAATGTCATATCCACTTTCAGATGGATGACAGCAACGTTGGAAACCAGTATTGTGATGTCGGGATTTAAGGGTAGACAACACAATAATTAAACTTGAGCTTTAACTACAAGTAATACTGGATAAAAGGTAATAGAAAACCGGGTTTGGGAGAATTTTGTTGTTTAAGGGTGTTGGTTTAGGTTTTTTCTTTCGTTTAGGGGGTTTGTGATAAACATAAAAGTTTAACCACAGTTCGAAAGTACATGCAATTTGATAAAAAGCAAATTTTTTTTTTTGGTTTCTCTACCAAAGTGGCAAATGAGTATACGAACCAGTCGAAGTTCATTTTACGTAGCCTTTCATTCCATATTGATAACTAGGATTTTATATAAAAACTGAATGCATCATTTATTTTTTCTACTATTTTAGCGTGCCGACTTTGTTTTACCCTTAAACCCCTTTTTACAAGTCCGTACAGGACAACCTTTGCATTTTTCTATCAAAATGCATCAAAATAATTGTTCAACCTTTAATTATTGTTAGCTTCGATTTCATACCCAATAGCCGGAAACGCTTATTCATTTATCCTATCTGCTTATGACCCACCAACCTCTCCCCTTCATTTCTATAGTCACACTCAATTATAATCAGACACCTATTACCATTGATTTTCTAAAATCAACTGAGTTACTGAAGTTTAGAAACTTTGAAACGTTGGTGTGTGACATGGGCTCCAACATTGACCCAACGGATGAAATTAATGCGCTGAATATTCCCAATACCCGGGTGTTGCGTAGCGAAGAAAACCTCGGCTTTACCGGCGGCAACAACTGGGGCATGCGCCAGGCAAAAGGTGATTATGTGTTTATAGTAAATAATGATACCGAAGTAACGCCCGATTTGCTCGATGAACTGTTGGCACCATTTTATAATGACCCGACTATTGGCGTCACCTCTCCCAAAATCCGTTTTTATCATCACCCCAATGTGATTCAATATGCCGGGTTTAATGAAATCAATGTCTTTACCGGCAGAGCCTCGGCTGTAGGCAGTAAAGAAGAAGACAAGGGGCAACACGATACATCCGGCTACACTCATGGTGCCCACGGCTGCGCCATGTTGGTAAAAAGAGAAGTGATTGACAAAGTGGGCATGTTTCCGGAGAAGTTCTTTATCTATTACGAAGAATGGGACTGGAGCAGCCGTATTAAAAAAGCGGGATACAAAATTTATTATCAGGCTTCTGCGCTTATTTACCACAAAGAATCAATCACCATGGGTAAGCAAAGCGCCATAAAGGTTTATTATCATACCCGAAACAGAATATTATATATGCGCCGTAACTCCAACGCATGGCAATTCCTCTGCTTCTCTTTGTTTTTCGCATTTCTCACTTTTCCAAAAACAGTGCTGCGCTTTATAACCAACGGGCAAAAAGAGCACCTGAAATCTTTCTGGAAAGGCATTGCCTGGAACTTCACAACATCAAAATATTCCCCCACCTAAATCAAACAATCACAATTATGATTACTTCATTAATTACCGGCGGCGCTGGTTTTATTGGATCACACGTTGCAAAGCATTGCATGGATATGGGCCACAAAGTAGTGGTACTCGACGACCTTAGCGGTGGCTTCGAAGACCATATACCTGAAGGTGCTATTTTCGAAAAAGGCAGTGTTGCAGACGCAGCGCTGGTTCAACAGCTCTTTAGCAAATACCAATTCACGTATGTATACCATTTGGCAGCTTATGCAGCCGAAGGCCTCTCCCATTTTATCCGCAATTTCAACTATACCAATAACCTGATTGGAAGTGTAAACCTGATCAACGAATCGGTAAAGCATAAAATAAGGTGCTTTGTGTTTACATCAAGCATTGCTGTGTATGGCAAAGGCCAACTACCCATGACCGAGGAAATGACACCGATACCTGAAGATCCTTACGGCGTATCGAAGTATGCAGTAGAGCTCGATTTGAAAGCGGCACATGAAATGTTTGGCCTGAACTACGTGGTATTCCGTCCGCACAATGTATATGGCGAAAACCAAAACATTGGCGATAAATACCGCAACGTAATTGGCATTTTCATGAACCAGATTATGCAAGGCAAGCAGCTTACCATTTTTGGCGATGGTACGCAAACCCGTGCTTTCAGCTATATCGACGACGTTGCCATCCCCATTGCAAAATGTGTAGACGTAGAAGCTTCTTACAATGAAACTTTCAATATCGGTGCCGACAAACCTTACACTGTAAATGAACTGGCAGAAGTGGTTTGTGCGGAATTTGGTGTAACACCCGACATCAACTACCTGAGTGCCCGCAATGAAGTGTTGCATGCCTACAGCAGTCATGCTAAAGCACATAAAGTATTTGGCGCAGGCCTCAACCTGTCGTTGAAAGATGGTATTGCAAAAATGGCTTCATGGGCTCGCAGAGTGGGTGCCCGCCAAAGCCAGGAATTTGGCAATATCGAAATCACCGAAAAACTGCCCGACGGCTGGCAGGTGATTACCAAATAAACACTTTCTCTAAAGCATCAAACAACCGGAAAATGAAGACCGGCAGTTTGATGCTTTTGCAACTACACACATGAATCAACCAATCAACATACTGCAATGCATACGCCAGGGACAGGTAGGTGGTGGCGAAACCCACTTGCTCAGCCTCATGGAAAACATTGACAGAAACAAATACAACCCCGTTGTATTGTCGTTTACAGAAGGTCCCATGGTTGATGCACTCCGAAAAATGGGCATACACACCGAAGTCATTTACACCGAAAAGCCTTTCGATGTAAGCATTTGGGGCAAGGTGGCGGCATTTGCCAAACCCTATAAGTTTGCCCTTATACATGCACACGGCACCCGGGCTGCTTCCAACCTATTGTGGACAGCTAAAAGGCAACATATTCCTTTAATTTACACTGTACATGGCTGGTCTTTTCACAAAGAACAATCGCCACTGGTTTTCAATCTGCGGGTGATGGGCGAACGCCTCATTACCAAATTATCAAGCACCAATATTTCAGTATCCAAAAGCAATCAGGAAAGCGGCCGGCAAGAAATCAGCAGTTTTACATCTGTTGTCATTAATAATGGTATAGACCAACTCAAGTTTAATCCGGCTACAGTTACTTCTACTGTTCGACAAGAATTGAACATACCTGACAATGTAACGCTTATCGGATTTGTGGCTCGTTTTACTGAACACAAGCAACCATTGTTGTTGCTCTGGGCTTTTGCAAAAGCCATAGCCCAAAATACTCAACTGCATTTGCTGATGGTAGGCGAAGGCGACCAGCGCCAGGAAGGTGAAGCCTTGGCCAAACAATTGGGCATTGATACACATGTAACGTTCTCCAATTTCAGATCAGATGTGCCACAGGTGCTGGCAGCCATTGATGTGTATGTACTGCCTTCTATTTGGGAAGGTTTGCCCATTGGTTTGCTCGAAGCCATGGCCATGGCCAAAGCCGTCATTGGTACCAATGTAGATGGCACCCGTGAAATCATCCGGCATACACAAAACGGTTTGTTGGTGCAAGGCGCCGACATTTCAACTTCCCTCGCAGAAAGCATTTGCCAACTGGCTGCACAACCGCAGCTTCGTGATGCATTAGGACAGCAAGCCCGTGCAGATATTATTCATGATTTTAGTGCCGCAGAAATGACCCGCCAAATTGAGCTGGTATATCAATCACTTATTTCAAAAAACTGAAACATACCCACCCCATGAAAAATAATGCGCAATACGAATTCTCCCGTTACGCAGATATAAAACGGCTTCATTTTATATTGGATGCTATTCGCAAAAACATTGGCGATAGCGGCACCGTGCTCGATGTAGGTTGTGGCAATGGCGTTATCAGTCGCTTTATTGGCAGCCACGGATATAATGTATTGGGCGTAGATGTAAGCGATAAAACCATCGCCAAAGCATCGGCTTTAAACAAACTGCCAAACGTACAGTTTATGGTAAAAAGTGCTGAGGCGCTGACTGCCGAAGGCAAAACATACGACGTAGTTATTTGCAGCGAAGTGCTGGAGCACCTGAGTGAACCGACAAAGTTGCTCGCAGTGCTGCACGAAGCCATTAAAGACAATGGCATTTTAGTGGTAACCGTGCCCAATGGCATGGGTCCCAGAGAAGTGTTGGTTACAAAACCTGTCATCAACATGCAGAAAAAACAAAATGCTACCTGGCGGTTTACCAACCGGGTAAAGAAACTACTTGGCTATAGCGGCACTACCACACAATCCAGCGCCGACAATCTTGATCACATTCAGTTTTTTACCCAAAAAGATTTGGAAAAGATGGCTGCTGAAACCGGCTTTGCCATCACTGCTTTTGGCAACAGCAATTTTATTGATGATGTGTTTCCGTTTTCATTGGTGACCAAAAAATCGGGATTGCTGCAAAAAGTAGATGGCAAACTGGCCGACTATTTGCCACATGCTTTGGCAGGTGGATTTTTCACCGTTTGGAAAAAACAATCGGCAGCTTAAGTCGTCGCGTTACTCATGCAAATGTTACAACAGGCACTGCTTTGGCTCTTTTACCTTGCGCAAGGACTGCTGGCCTTTTATTTGGTCACGCCATTGTTCATGCTGACTGTGTATTGGGTAAGAAGAATGGTGCTGGGTAAAAACTACCGCCATCCTTTGCCCGTGTTGCACAACCGTGATTTTTCTTTTGGGCTCATTATCACAGCACATCAGGATACACGGTTCATTGATCCGCTTGTAGATTCCATACTCAAACAAACGCATCCGCATTTCAAAGCGTATGTGGTAGCCGACGACTGTGATATCAGCAACCTGCACTTTACTGATGAAAGAGTACAAGTACTTCGCCCCACTCCTGCCCTGCATGCAAAAATCAAATCCATTCAGTATGCACTGGATCATTTTGACCCAAGTCTGGATGCGGTGATTATTTTGGATGTAGACAGTTTATTGCACCCCAATTTTCTGGCAGAATTGAACCGCTTTTTTCAAGCGGGTTATCAAGCAGTGCAGGCCAATTTTAAAGCCAAAAACACCAATACATCTTTTGCTAAAATGGATGCCATTGGCGACATTTTCAACTTCTTTCTCGAACGCAAAATGCGTATGGACATTGGCTTTTCGGCCGCCATTTGGGGTTCGGGCGTAGCGGTACACATTCCGTTGTACAAAGAAGTGGAGTACAAACATTTTCTTGGCGGCTTCGATAAAAAACTACAGGCACACCTGGTGCAACGAGTACCACAAATTGGTTTTGCAGAACATGCCATTATTTATGATGAAAAAATAACTGACGGTAAGGCCTTGGAAAAACAACGGACCCGCTGGATTCATGCGCAGTTTAAGTACATGAAATATGGCTGGGAGGTGTTGATGACCGGTATCAAGAGATTAAATGCAAACCTCATCTACTTTGCATTGATGCTGTTGCGACCACCTTTGTTTATGGTGGTTGGTGCTGGCTTATTCCTGACTGCCATATCCGCATTTGTCAGCTGGACGATGTTTTTTGTGTGGGCTTCAATCATGCTGGCTTTTTTTGTGGGCATTGCCGGCATTGTAGCCACGCATACCAGCAACAGTGCCATGCGTAGGCATGTTTGGATGCTTCCCGCATTTGCCTTTCGCCAGCTGCTATC
>JADLHL010000273.1 GCA_020848815.1 Chitinophagaceae bacterium
CAGGTAAGTCTACAATTGAAGCCGGGCGTAACTGCAACCGTCAACGGAAAGGCATTTACGCAAGGCATCGTATTCGATGCAAAAAAGGGAATATCAAGCGTGGTGAAAATGGGCGACTGGCAGTTTAGCATCATTCAACGTGGTGACAAAACGGGTATCCGTTTGCGGCAGCTGAATCATCCTGCTGTCACTGCTTTTCGCGGCACTGAGCGTTTTGCAACAGATACAACGTTCAAAGTGCAAGCCACGCTGATTAAGCCAGCAATACCTAAAACCATTGCCATCAGTAATGTACTGGGACAAACCAACGAGCAACCATTAGCAGGCACGTTGTTGTTTACCCTGCATGGCCAATCGTACAGCCTGCAGGCACTTACCGAAGGCGATGAATTGTTCATCTTATTTGCAGATGCGACCAACGGTGAAAGCACTTACGGTGCCGGCCGTTTTTTGTACGCCCCCATGCCCGATGCCAATGGCAAAACGGTGCTCGATTTCAACAAGGCCATCAACCCGCCCTGTGCATTTACACCGTTTGCAACTTGTCCGCTACCACCCAAGCAAAACCAATTGGCTATTGCCATTGAAGCAGGAGAAAAAGATTACGGACATCATTAGACAAACCTGATTTTTACCTTCACTTTGGGAGAGCCAGATAGTGCAACTATTTTACTACCTCTAAATTTCTTAGACTGCAGCATTGTTACTTTCTTTTTCTTGAAAAAAAGAAAGTAACCAAAGAATCCCGATAGCTATCGGGATCAAGGCAAACCCGATGCCTCCGGCCTCCCGATAGCTATCGGGATTGCCCGGCCAACGCCTCCCTCTGTGTAATGGAGCTCTAATTACAATGCTGTTTGAATTGCTAAATGGCTGGCACACATAGTATCACTACAAAATTGCTTTGCTGTGCAAGCCTTTTTCCTGTAACCATGATAAAGTAAGTGGTAATGCTTCCTGCAGGCGGGGCATGGCTTTGGCACTGTCATGAAACACAATGATGCTGCCGGGGCGGGTATGTTTTTGTACGGCAGCAAAACAGTGCTGTCCATTTTTGGCCGTATCAAAATCGCCGGTGAGCACACTCCACATCAGCACTGACATGTCAGGATATCGGGCACAGATTTGTGTAGCTTCGTCTTTAGTCAGTTGCCCGTATGGTGGACGAAACAATTGGCTATGGATGACGCTTGCAGCCGCATCCACATCCGCAACATAATTACTCGTGGTGGTTTTTCTTCCATTCAGGTGATGCATGGTATGATTACCCACCGCATGCCCTTCGGCCAATATGCGTTGATAGATGTCGGGGTACAGCAGTACATTTTTACCAATACAAAAAAAGGTTCCTTGCATACCCGCAGCTTTCAACTGATCGAGCACAAAAGGCGTGGCTTCGGGGTGAGGTCCATCATCAAAAGTGAGGTACACTTCATGGCCCTGCAACACCGGCCCCTGCCACTGCAATCCTTTCGGAAACAGCATGCGCAACCACCACGGTGTATGATGCAAGTAAAACATGGATGCAAGATAGGGCGAGAATACAGTTTGCAGTTTGCAGTTCGCAGTTTGCAGTGTACAAGTTCGCTTCCCCGCAAACTGCTATCTGCCCATTGCAAACTATCTTTGCCGCCTATGAGTCAAAGAGTAAGAGTTCGTTTTGCCCCATCGCCTACAGGTGGATTACACCTGGGTGGTGTGCGTACCGTGTTGTACAATTACCTGTTTGCCCGCCAGCACGGCGGCGATTTTGTGTTGCGCATTGAAGACACCGACCAAACCCGTTTCGTGCCCGGTGCAGAAGCCTATATTTTGGATTGCCTGAAATGGTGCGGCCTTGAGCCCGACGAAAGTGTGGTTAAGCCCGGCGCTTACGGCCCCTATCGCCAAAGCGAACGCAAGGAAATGTACCAGCAATATGCCCATCGCCTGGTAGAGCAGGGCGATGCCTATTATGCATTTGATACGCCTGCAGAACTCGAAGCCATGCGGGAGCAATACAAAACGCCGGAGAACCCTTCGCCTACTTACAACCAGCAGGTTCGACAACACATGCACAACAGCCTGAACATGGAGCTGGAATCGGCCAGAGAACTTATTGCTGAAGGCACTCCTTACGTGGTACGCATCAAAATGCCGGTAGATGAAGTGATTGGTTTTACCGATATGGTGCGTGGCGAAGTAAATGTGAATACCAGCCAGGTAGATGATAAAGTATTACTGAAAGCGGATGGTATGCCTACCTATCATTTGGCCGTGGTGGTAGATGACTACCTCATGAAAATTACCCATGCTTTTCGTGGAGAAGAATGGCTGAGCAGTGCGCCTGTTCACCTGATGCTCTGGAAGAAACTGGGCTGGGAAAACAGTATGCCTGCATGGGCTCACTTGCCGCTGATTATGGGTCCCGATGGTGCCAAACTGAGCAAGCGCCATGGCAACAAATATGGCTTCCCCATTTTTGCCATGAACTGGACCGACCCTGTGAAAAATGATGCCGATAGCGATCGGCACACCGAAGGCTTCCGCGAAAGAGGTTTTTTGCCGGAGGCATTTGTAAACCTGCTGGCACTCATGGGTTGGAACGATGGCAGCGGACAGGAAATTTTTACTCTTGAAGAAATGGTACAACGCTTCAACATGGAGCGGGTACACAGCGCCGGGGCACAGTTTGATTTTGAAAAAGCCAAGTGGTACAACCACGAATGGATAAAGCGCAGCACTGCACAGCGATTACTACCAGAAGTGCAACAGGTATTGACACAGCGAGGCATTACCGATTGTAACGAGCAGGTATTGCTGCAAGTAATTGACCTGGTGAAAGAACGCTGCACTTTGCTTAGTGATTTTTACGAGCAGGCTGGCTTCTTTTTTCAGGCACCGGCCAGCATTGATACCGACAGCATCAAAGGAAAATGGAATGAGCAAAAGACGCTGTTCTTCACCGAGCTCATCCGCAACTATGAACTGACGCAACTGTGGCAGGCTGCTGATTTGGAACATGCGTTCAAAGAGATTGCAGCAGTGAATGGTGTAAAGCCCGGCGAACTCATGTTGCCCTTCCGCATTATGCTGGTGGGCGGCAAGTTTGGCCCGGCCGTGTTTGACATTGCCGCTATCATTGGCAAGGAAGCAACCATTGCAAGAATCAAGCATACGTTGAGTTTGTTGTGAGGTTTTACCACAGAGGCGATTGAGGTCAACACAGAGGTAAAAGAGATTTATAATTCACTCACCTATTGACTACATTTACTCATTGACAATAAAAAACATCCCACCAGCTTTCGCCAGTGGGATGTTTTTTTTGGGTGACTATATCTCCTAATTAACCAGTCAACTAATTAACCGATCAATTCTACTTCACCGCCAATGCCTTCTCAATAAGGAATTGCAAATTGGCACGGTGTGCACGGGTTTGCTCATCGGGGCTTACAGCAGTAGCCAGTTGAGTTCTTATTTTCTTGAGGGTGTTCAAGGCTGCAGCTCTAGAAGCATTGTCGTAGCCGGGAGCTGTGGTAGCAATACCGCTGGCACCTTTTACGAATTCTGTTTGCAGGTTTTGGCGGTACAGGTTTACACCGGTTTTCAAATCAGCCGTAAAAATGGCGCCTACCAAATCAGTCATTACATCAGCTACGCTGTAAGTATTGCCATACAAGCTACTGCTGTTGAGGCGCTGCAAGCTTACGGGATTGAGGATGCGCTGCAATACACTCATTTGCAAACCAATCACGGTGTTTTGTGGCTTAGGATCTTCGGTAGCACCAAAAAAACCGAAACCACGACGCTGTGATTGCAGGTAAGGAAACAGTTGTGCATCGGCATCAAAAGCGTTTGGTGCAAACACATTTTTCGCCAGCAGGCTCATGGCTTTTTTCTGATACGCCATAGGCACTGGAGTATATGGTTTGTTGCCGCTTTGCTGACCGGGGAAGCTGCGGTCTACATACACACCGCCAATGTAGTTGGCCACGGCACCTGCCATTTGGCCACGCTGGCTGATAACGGTGTAATAACGGCTGCGCAGTTTGGCCCAAGATTCATTGGGGTCTGTGTAACGGTCTTTGAGTTTGCCCAGCATGGTATTCACCAGCTTAAAACGCTCTTCTGCATAAGTCACCATATCGTTACTCATGTCGTTCACCATTACACGGGGATCAATGCCACTACCGGGGCCACGCATGTCATCCGCATCGTTACCAAAAGCCAGCTTTGGATCGTTGCTGCGAGACAGGATTTTCTTCAGGCTTTCTTCTTCTTTATCGGCACTGAACGGTGTGTAACCATATTCAATAGCCCATACATCGTAAGGGCCCACTTTGGTGGTGTAGTAATCGCCCTGCTTGCTGCGGTCCAGCGATACGTTTACCGCAGGATAATCCATTACACTACCCTGTAAGCCAAGGCTGCGGGTAATGCTTTTGTTGTGTACTTCGGCGGGGCTCAGCATTTGGCTGGCTTTCATGTTGTGGTTGAGGCCGAGGGTATGACCCATTTCGTGCAAAATGAGGTAATACAAAAACTGCTTGTGCATTTCGGGCACTTCAGCCGCATCACCATCCAGTACTTCTACAGCAGTAGCGCCGGTCATAAACTGCATGGCCAGTTCTTGCGCCATGTTGCAGGTAGCCCAATGTTTGTGGGCACCGGCAGGCAGCAATTGCTGTACGGTTTTGTTTTGGGCAAAAGCTTCTTCCCAAGAAGTAGCAGCAGCCTTTTCGTACAATTCACTCTGGATGGGTGTGCCTGCACCGCTGCGCCATTCTACGGTTATATCCGAACCCAAAATTTGGCCGGTGCGGGGGTTGGTAAAGCTGGGCCCGATGGCACCATAAGAAGGATAGGCACTGCTCACCCAACGAATAACGTTGTAGCGAATGTCGGCAGGATCCCAGGTAGCATCATCCGGCATTTGCTTCATCACCACGGCATTTTTGAAACCTGCTTTTTCAAAAGCTTCGTTCCATTTGTTACCGGCTTCCATTACGTAAGGACGCAGCTCCACAGGCGTGGTATTTTCTACCCACCATACTATGGGTTCTACGGGTTCGCTGATGGCTGCATTCGGATCTTTCTTTACCAAATGCCAGCGGTTGATCACGTCTTTGAAAGGCGTGGCCGACAATGACGTCATGTCGTCTACTTCCGAACCGAAATAGCCTACCCGTGGGTCATCACGGCGGGCACGGAAATCGTTTTTCGGCACTTCTACAAACGAATGCTGCAGTTTTACTTTGTTGAAGCGGGCATCGGTAATGTCTTTACCACCTTGGTTAAATGGCATGGGGTTGTCGTAAGCCAAATCCACCACCACATCGGTGTTGTTAGGATAGCTACGTACACCTGTTACCCGGCTTTTCATGGGGTTGAGACCACCCAGATTGAAAATGGCAGTTGGAGGCAACCCGGGAGGATTCATCGGCTTAACCGGATCTAGTTTTTCGCCTACAAACAAACCGTCGGCAGCAATGAGGTAACCGGTAGAATCTTCACCGGCAATTTTTTCTGACAAGAAAACTGCTTCTGCTACATCCACATTGGCCGATTTGGTAACGGCATTGTTGGGGTCGTAAAAGAAGTTGGTGTTTTGTGTGGCAAACTCTACTTTATCGTACACTTTGCGAATAGCAAAAATGAGGGTAGAGCGGTGCATGCTTTGGTTGAGGAACAAGCTGGTGGGGC
>JADLHL010000274.1 GCA_020848815.1 Chitinophagaceae bacterium
AATTTCAATGTAGGACTATCCCGCTTTATGGGCGGGTTGTTTGGTCAGCAGGGGCAGGCATTGGCCAATGGGTTATCGGTTCCTGATTGGTTTTTTGAGGGCGATGCCGTGTGGAATGAAACGGTATATAGCGGACAAGGCAGGGGGCGATTGCCTTTGTTTTTGAATGCGTACACTGCATTGAATGAAAAAAGCAACGACTATTCATTTATGCGAATGCGCAATGGTTCACTGCGTAAATATTATCCCAATCATTATGATTTAGGCTATCTGCTCGTAAGCTATGGCCGGCAGCAATTCGGCGATGATGTTTGGCAAAAAATTACCCGTGATGCTGCTGCATTCAAATCTTTGTTTTATCCAATGCAAGCTGCAGTAAAAAAACATACCGGTAAAACGTACACTGCATTTGTGCAGGATGCCATGCAAGATTTTCGCCAAAAGCAGCAGGCCAATAAAATCAATCTTTCACCCACATGGATCACAAAGCTGAATAAACAAGCGGTAACAGATTACAAGTATCCTTATCCAACCGCAGATGGCAAAACGGTTATGCTCAAAGCAGGCTATGCTGATATTCCAAAGTTTGTATTGGTGGAGACCGATGGCAAAGAACAAATGATTGCCGTAAAAGACATTGGGTACGATGACTATTTCAGCTATAGCAATGGCCGCATTGTGTACAGTGCCTTGCAGGCAGATGCCCGCTGGGGCAACCGTGATTACAGCATCATTCGATTATTGGATGTAGCCAGCGGTGAAGCTGTTGATGTCTCAGGAAAGGGACGCTATTTTTCACCCGATATCCATCCGGATGGCGACCGAATTGTGGCTGTTGAACATGATCCAATGAATGGTTCTCGTTTGCTAATCATGAATGCCGAAGGCGCTTTGATTGACTCTTTGAAAGTACCGGCAAATTGGTTTTTATCGCACCCAAAGTTTTTGCCACAAACCAATGAAGTATTGGTGGCAGTACGTGAGCCTGGTGGAAAAATGGGTTGGTTGTTGTGGCAGCCTGCCAAGCAACAACAGCAATGGATGTTGCCTCCGGCAGAAAGATTGCTGGCATTTCCTGTGGTGCAGGGCGATACCATTTATTACACGCAAAGCGAAGCCGGCAAAGACGCCCTGTACGCCATTCAGCGGAGTAATGGCCAGCGTTGGCAGGTATCAGCTTTTACTACAGGCGTCTATCAGGGCTTTGCCAAAAATGGTGCGGTAATAGCGTCTTATTTTACTGCAGATGGATATCGGACAGGCCAAACACCGGTGATGCCTGCTACAGAAGGTATTGCTGAAGAAGGCTTCAAATTGCTTTATCCTCAACAAGCTGTTGGTAGCTATACCAATTTAAACCAATTGCCCACGCCACCATTGGCAGGAACGAAGTATCGGAAACTGACCCATCCATTTAACTTTCATACCTGGCAGCCCGAAATAAGTGAAGCAGAATACACGGCCAAACTCTTAGGAAATAATGTGTTGAATACAGTGTTGACTGAGCTATCGTACACCTACAACAACAATGAGCAAAGCCATACGGCAGGAGCTAATATCCGTTATGGTGGCTGGTATGTGCAGCCGTTGATAGGAGTAAAGCAAACCTTTGGCCGCGATGCATTTTACAATGCCGATACAACATTTCAGTACAATCAGGCAGAAGCCTACGCTGGTTTGTATTTGCCGCTCAATTTTACCAAGGGCAAAATGTTCCGCAGTTTTACAGCTTCGGCTACAGTAAATACAGACAATGTTCGATGGCAGGGCATTGGCAAGGGCCTGCTGCGGGATTTGAATTATACGTTCTTCAGCACCCGGGTTACCTATACCTCACAAGTGCAAAAAGCCCGCCAACAGATTTATCCTCGTTTTGCTCAGGCATTGCTTGCTGATTATCGAAACATGATTGATGGACAAGAGGCTTGGCAGTTGCTACTGAGCGGTACGTTGTACTTCCCCGGTATAGTTCGCAATCACAGTTTGGTATTGTCTGGCGCCTGGCAGGCCCGTGATACCATGCGGCAATACGCCTATTCCAATGCTTTTCCGTTTTCAAGAGGCTACAACAGTGTGAATTTTCCAAGGATGTTCCGGTTGGGTGCCAATTACCATTTCCCGTTGTTTTACCCCGATTGGGGTTTTGGCAACATTTTGTATTTCCAGCGCATCAGGGCAAATGTGTTTTACGATTACACCCGGGTAAAAAGTTTACGTACCGGTGCTACCCGTACCTTCAACACGGTAGGCTCCGAAATTTATTTCGATACCCGCTGGTGGAATCAGCTGCCGATAAGTTTGGGAGTGCGATATAGCTACCTGCTCGATCCGGAGTTTTCTGGTATTCCCCAGCCACATCAATGGGAAATTGTATTGCCGGTGAATTTGTTTTAATCGAAATTGTTACAG
Organism: Chitinophagaceae bacterium; assembly: GCA_020848815.1. Lineage (GTDB taxonomy): Bacteria > Bacteroidota > Bacteroidia > Chitinophagales > Chitinophagaceae > Phnomibacter. Next base: position 2,410 of record JADLHL010000274.1, read on the forward strand.
AAAAGTAGCCACTATGAAAACTAGTTGGTACAGCCTTTTAATGGCTTTATTAGTAGTGATTCATGCAGGTTGTGCAGGCCCTTCCTTCACCGATGCCAGGACCAGTGCCGCCAGAGAAGCTGCGGTTCAATCTGCTATCCTTTCAAAAAGTTATTCTTTCAAGGCAGTATCTGCATCCACTCAAAAAGGCCGGAATATCAATCTTACTTCTGTGTATAGCATTGTAGTAAAACCAGATTTAGTGAGCTGCGATTTGCCTTTTTTTGGCACATCGTTTAGCGGTGGTTCGTATGGCGGTGATGGTGGTATTAGGTTTGAATCTACACAATTTGAGTACAAACAGGAGGCAGGCAAAAAGGGGAGTTGGGAGGTAACGATTATGCCAAAAGACAAGCCCGATGTTCAAAAGCTGATACTTATGATTGGTACCAGTGGCTACACCAATGTGACCGTAATTAGTACCAACAGGTCTGCCATGCATTATTTTGGAAACATTGAAGTGCCTATGTAGGATAACCGAATCTGCTCATTTTTTGCGTAGCGTAACCTCCAAAATGCTGTTTAAAATGCCTCTTACAGGTATGACCCGCAAGTAAAATTTACTTTTTTGCGTAGATTTTCCCACATTTGCAGCCCGATTGTAGAAAATCAATGGGAAACCTTTGCGGTTTTTTGTTGAAAACTTCTATCTTTGCGCTCCCAAAATATATATGTCGAAGCAATCACTCATTAAACAAGACGGCGTAATTGTAGAAGCTCTGTCGAATGCCATGTTCCGGGTTCGCCTCGAAAATGGCCACGAAGTCATAAGTACGATTTCTGGTAAAATGAGAATGCACTACATCCGCATTTTGCCCGGCGATAAAGTTGGCGTAGAAATGAGCCCTTACGACCTCACTCGTGGACGGATCATTTTCAGATATAAATAACAATCATTTGCGCTGCGAAGGCTGAAAACCCGGCAGCCTGACTTTTGAAACTTTGTAAATTAAAAGAACGATGAGAGTTCGTGCATCAGTAAAAAAGCGTAGCGTAGACTGCAAAATTGTACGTCGCAAAGGAAAGCTGTACATTATCAACAAAAAGAATCCTCGCTACAAGCAGCGTCAGGGATAATGCAACAGTGCTGCCCCGGGTAGCTCCAATATTTCTAGAACAAAAACGAAAAAGAAAATAACATGGCTCGTATTGCCGGTATTGACCTCCCAAAAAACAAGCGTGGCGAAATAGGCCTTACCTATATCTATGGTATTGGTCGTAGCACTGCACAGTACATCTTGACCAAAGCTGAAATTGATTTCAGCAAAAAAGTTAGTCAGTGGAATGACGAAGATTTGAATGCTATTCGTACCATTATCAACGACGAACTGAAAGTTGAAGGTGCTTTGCGTAGCGAAGTAAGCATGAACATCAAACGTTTGATGGACATCGCTTGTTATCGTGGTCTCCGTCACCGTAAAGGTCTGCCTTTGCGTGGCCAGCGTACCCGTACCAACAGCCGTACTCGTAAGGGTAAGCGTAAGACAGTTGCCGGTAAGAAGAAGGCACCTAAGAAGTAATAATTGAGTCGTGAACAGGTGATGAACTTGTTCACGACTTTGTTATATAAATCCGGCTCATTCTGGATCCCCCGACAATGGTTGGGGAGGAGGAAAATCCGGTTCCCGGTCACCCAAAAGGCGATGTCGGGATTTATTTTTTCACAAGATTACCTCCAAACAAAATGGCAAAACAACAATTAAGCGCCAAAGCCGCCGCTAAAAAGCGTGTGGTAAAAGTGGATGTAGCCGGCGACGTACACGTTAACGCTACATTCAACAACATCATCATTAGCATTACCAACAAGCAGGGCCAGGTGATTAGCTGGAGCAGTGCTGGTAAAATGGGTTTCAAGGGTAGCAAGAAGAACACACCCTACGCCGCTCAGGTTGCCGCCGCCGATGCTGCCCGTGTAGCTCTCGATGCCGGTATGAAACGTGCTGATGTATACGTGAAAGGACCAGGTAGTGGCCGCGAAGGTGCTATCCGTTCTATTTCTCAAAGCGGTATTGAAGTAACTTCTATTAAGGATGTGACTCCGCTGCCACACAATGGCTGCCGTCCTCCTAAGAAGCGTCGCGTATAATGACGAACAGCTGTCTGATACCGTTTTTCGGTGTCAGACAGTTTTACATAATTCCTGCAACTCCAATGGGAGCGAAAGGAACTGAGCCAACAAGGTTTCATTTACACAAAGGGTGCACGATTAATTTTTTACGATTTTTTACTGATCGTAGCACCGGTTTCAAAAAAAATCGAAATGAAAAAAGTTTATGGCACGTTACACAGGTCCAAAGACCAAAATCAGCCGCATTTTCGGCGAGCCCATTCTGGGCAATGGTAAGTATTTAGGCAAAAACAGCAATCCTCCCGGCCAGCACGGTGCCGCCCGTAAGCGCAAGCAGTTGGGCGAATACGCTATGCAGCTGAAGGAAAAGCAGAAAGCAAAATACACTTACGGTGTATTGGAGCGTCAGTTCTACAAAACATTTGTAGAAGCCGCCCGTCGTAAGGGTGTTACAGGTGAAAACCTGATTAAGTTGCTGGAAGCTCGTTTGGACAACACTGTTTTCCGCCTCGGTATTGCTCCTAGTCGTCCTGCTGCACGCCAATTGGTAAGCCACAAACACGTTTGTGTAAATGGAGAAGTGGTAAACATTCCTTCATTCCAACTGAAGCCCGGTGATGTAATCACTTTGGCTCCTAAAGCCGCTCACAATACCGCTTTCACCAGCGTTATCCGTGGCAAAAACGCTAAGTTTAGCTGGCTGGATTGGAATGAAAGCGAGCAGAAAGGTACTTTCATCGCTTATCCTGAAAGGGAAAGCGTACCTGAAAACATCAGGGAGCAACTGATTGTAGAATTGTACAGCAAGTAATAAACTGTCAACCGCCGGTGATGTTCATCTGGCGGTTTGACTTGTTACATGCTCTCAGTTTTCAATCATTATTTACATACCAGTAAACAAATACTATGGCCATTTTAAGTTTCCAAAAGCCTGACAAAATCATTCTGCACAAGGCAACCGATTTTGAAGCTCAATTCGAATTCCGCCCACTCGAACCAGGTTATGGTTTGACAGTAGGTAACGCTCTGCGTCGTGTATTGCTGAGCTCTCTCGAAGGTTATGCAATCACCGGTATCCGCATTGAAGGCGCTGATCATGAGTTCGCTACCATCAAAGGCATTGCCGAAGACGTAACTGAAATCATCCTCAACCTGAAGCAGGTTCGTTTCAAAAAAACAACTGACGGCGAAATTCAGCAGGAGAAAATCATGCTGAGCCTGAAGAATAAAACGCAGTTTACTGCCGGTATGATTGGCGAAGTGTTGCAAAACTTCGAGGTGATGAACCCCGATCTGAACATTTGCACCATGGATGCCAGCGCCAAGCTGGATATCGAAATCCACATTGGTAAGGGCCGCGGTTATGTACCTTCTGAAGAGAATCGTTTGAAAGATGCTCCATTTGGCTACATCCCCGTTGACTCAATTTTTACTCCCATCAAGAATGTAAAATACAGTGTAGAAAATACCCGCGTAGAGCAGCGTACCGACTACGAAAAACTGTTGATGGAAGTGGTAACCGACGGTACCATTCATCCTGAAGAAGCGGTGAAGCAAGCCAGCCGTATCCTCATTCAGCACCTGATGATCATTACCGATGAAAACATCACCTTCGATACCAAAGAAGAGAAGAAGGAAGACTTGGTAGATGAATCAACACTGCAACTGCGTAAGATTCTGAAGACTCCGTTGGAAGATCTGGATTTGAGCGTACGTGCATTCAACTGCTTGAAAGCAGCTAAAATCAACAGCCTGAGCGAACTGGTACAATACGAGCAGGAAGACCTGATGAAGTTCCGCAACTTCGGTCAGAAGAGCCTGAGCGAAATTGAGCAGGTACTGGGCGAACGTGGTCTGTCTTTCGGCATGGACCTCGCTAAAATGGGAATTGATACCGAAGAGCTCTAAGCTTCAGGTATTGTTTCAATAATTCAATCACCGCATTACTACCGAAGGGTATTTATGCAAACAACACATTCCTTGACACGGTGTGTTGTAAAAACTTAACAAGTTATGCGTCACGGAGACAAAGTAAACAACCTGGGTCGTAAGAAAGCCCACCGCGAAGCGTTGTTGCGCAACCTCGCTATCGAATTGATTGCTCACAAAAGAATCGTTACTACTTTGGCTAAGGCCAAAGCATTGCGTGGTTTTATTGAGCCATTGATTACAAAAACCAAGAAGAATGGCAGTGAAGCTGAAATCATGCACCAGCACCGCGTTGTGTTTAGTGCACTGAACAGCAAAATTGCTGTAAAAGAACTGTTCACAGTGGTTGCTCCCAAAATTGCGAGCCGCCCCGGTGGTTACACCCGCATCATTAAGCTGGGCACTCGTCCTGGTGATGCTGCTGAAACTGCCATGATTGAACTGGTTGACTTCAACGAGGTTTACGGTAAGACAGTTGCCAAAGCTGCTGAACCTGCTAAGCGTACACGCCGTGCCGGTAGTAGCAAAAAGAAGGCTGAAGAAACTGCTGCTGCTGAAACTGCACCAGAAGTTAAAGCTGAAGAAGCTGCTTCAACCGAAGAAAAAGCCGCTGAATAATTCCAGCATACATTTTTTCGCCAAAGCCCCGGACATTGTTCCGGGGCTTTGTGTTTTCAGAACATGCCCGAGCACAATCAACAGGTATTTATGGCTATGTTTGAAGCTATCTGAAACAATAAAAATGGCAGCACACCTGAATGTAGAAATTAAAGCAA
>JADLHL010000275.1 GCA_020848815.1 Chitinophagaceae bacterium
ATGTGTTCGTCTTTGCCTGTTACTATTTCAATCAGCTGCGTAAATCTGGATGCGTTATCACCTACCCATTGCTGCACTTTTTCCACCTGTGTTTTGTGGTTGTCTTCGAGCAGTAAGGAGTGGAGAGACATGGTTGGTAGGTTGGAATGTTGGCAGGTTGGTTGGTTGAAGACAGATAATAAGTAATAATCAACAAGGAATGAGAAAGATGGGAAACTTGTTCACTCTTCAACCCATCAACTCGTCAACCCCGGGCACCGGGTTAATCAAAACTCTGGTTCCGCGTAGCGGCTAGTTGCAACAAGCGGTTGTATTGTTCCGGTGTCAGGTCGTTGTAGAAAAAGTAAATGGGATCGATTTTGGTGCCGCCTTTTATCACTTCATAATGCAGGTGCGGGCCGGTGCTTTTGCCGGTGCTGCCTACCCAGCCAATTACTTCGCCCCGTTTTACGGTTTGGCCGGCCCTGGCTTTGATGCGTACCATGTGGCCATACAAAGTTTCGTAGCCAAAGCCGTGGTCTATCACCACGTGGTTGCCGTAGCCACCGGTGTTGAAGTTGGCATCTTTTACCCGGCCATCGGCAGTAGCATAAATAGGCGTACCGGTTGGGGCTGTAAAGTCGAGTCCGGCATGCATTTTCGGCACTTTATAAATGGGATCGATGCGGTAGCCAAAACCACTCGCCACCCGCTCCAGGTCTTTGTTGGCCACGGGCTGTATGGCAGGGATGGCCGCCAGCAGGTCTTCCTTCCGTTCAATCATTTTTTCGATACTGCCAAAAGAGGTTTGCTGCGCATTCATGCGGTTGAACAGGCGCTGCAATTGTGCGGCCATATCGGTAATCAGCTGGTCTTGCCCCATGCTGCTCACCTTTTTGAGCTCCGCTATTTCTTCCAGCATTTTGGCCCGGGCACTGTCGGGTATTGGCTTCGATTCAAAAATGGAGCGGTACACATTGTTGTCCCGTTTTTCCAACGTGGCCAGCCGTTGTTCAAGTTCTTCTATTTGTTTATCCAGCACTTTGTAGCCGTAGCGCAGGTTGGCATTTTCCTGCATCAGGGTACGTTCGTTGGCACTGGGAAAATACCGCTGACCAATGAGAACAATAATAAAGGAGGTGGTAAGTGCTGCCGCAATGAACCCGAATATCCGCAGCAGTTTCACCCGCAAGGGGGTCACCAGCTTTTCGTAGCGGAGCGTATGCGTATTATAGAAGTACTTGATCTTTTTCACTGGTTCTTATGGCGTTGTCGTCATCTTTTCCGGCAGGGAAAAATGACCCTCATCACGGCTGCTAATCTTTTACCTTTGCGCACCTTGCCAGGCAATGCGGTCAAAAATAGCCTTTAGCAGCCTGTTTTGACCAATTTCTTACGCCGACGGCAAAATATTGAAATGACCAAAGTATCTACCAGCATGACCGCAGCTCAAATACGCCAGCAGTTCCTCGATTTCTTTGCTTCGAAGCAGCACAGCATTGTGCCCAGTGCCCCCATTGTAGTAAAAAATGATCCTACCCTCATGTTTACCAATGCGGGTATGAACCAGTTCAAAGATTATTTTTTGGGCAACCAAACGCCTGCAAGCAAGCGGGTGGCCGATACGCAAAAATGCCTGCGGGTAAGCGGCAAGCACAACGACCTGGAAGAAGTGGGTGTAGATACCTACCACCACACCATGTTTGAAATGCTGGGCAACTGGAGCTTTGGCGATTATTTTAAAACAGAAGCCATTGCGTGGAGCTGGGAACTGCTCACCGGCGTGTATCAAATTCCCAAAGACCGGTTGTACGTAACCGTGTTTGAAGGCGATGAAAAAGAAGGCCTGCCCAAAGATGAAGAAGCCGCCACCGAGTGGGCCAGGTGGATTGACCCCAGCCGCATTTTGCTGGGCAATAAAAAAGACAACTTCTGGGAAATGGGCGACACCGGCCCCTGCGGCCCCTGTACCGAAATACATGTAGACTGCCGCCCCGATGCAGAACGGGCTGCCGTAGATGGCAAAACCCTGGTGAACAACGACCACCCACAGGTGATTGAAATTTGGAACAACGTATTCATGCAGTTCAACCGTTTGAAAGACGGTAGCCTGCAGCCACTGCCTGCCAAGCACGTTGATACCGGCATGGGCCTCGAACGTCTGGTGCGGGTGTTGCAGGGCAAAACCAGCAACTACGATACCGATTTGTTTACCGGCACCATTGCGGCGGTAGAAAACATTACCGGTACCAAATATGATTTCAGCGATAGCAAACAAGCGATAGCCTTCCGGGTACTGGCCGATCATATTCGTGCCATCAGCTTTACCATTGCCGATGGTCAGCTGCCCAGCAATACCGGTGCCGGTTATGTTATCCGCCGCATTTTGCGTCGTGCCGTTCGCTACTACTATTCTTACCTCGGCTACAAGCAGCCGCTGCTGCATCAATTGGTGCCCGTGCTGGCGGCACAGTTTGAGCATGTTTTTCCTGAACTGAAAAAGCAGGAAGCCTTTGTAGGTAAAGTAGTGCTGGAGGAAGAACAAACATTTCTCGCTACTCTCGAAAAAGGTTTGAAGCGCATTGCTGAACTGATGCAAGACAGCACAACGGTGATCGCCGGCGACAAAGCTTTTGAACTCTATGATACGTTCGGTTTTCCGCTGGACCTTACCCGACTCATTGCTGCAGAAAACAACTTAGAGGTAGACGAAGCCGGTTTTGAAACAGCAATGCTCGAACAAAAAAACCGTAGCCGTGCTGCTACTACTTTAGATACGGGCGACTGGCAAATTGTGAACGAAACAGCCGGCCTCGGTTTTGTAGGCTACGCCGATTTGAACGTGGGCACCCATGTACAAAAGTTTCGGAAAGTAAGTGCCAAGGGAAAAGACCAATACCAGCTCGTATTGGCATCTACACCTTTCTATGCCGAAAGCGGTGGTCAGGTAGGCGATACCGGACAACTGCATTTTGGTGATGAAATCATTCAGGTGCTGAACACCAAAAAAGAAAACGACCTTATTGTACATTTTGTAGACAGCCTGCCTGCTGATATAAGCGGAGATGTACGGGCTGTGGTACATGCCGAACGCCGGTTGAATACCATGTACAACCACACGGCCACGCATTTGCTGCATGCAGCACTGCGTCAGGTGTTGGGTACGCATGTGGCACAAAAAGGCTCGTTGGTCAATGATGAATACCTGCGTTTCGACTTCTCTCATTTCAGCAAAATGACCGATGAAGAAATCCGCAGCGTTGAAAAAATAGTGAACGATAAAATCCGCGAAAACATTCCTGTCATCATCGAATCGCTGCCCAAAGAAGAAGCGCTGACACGTGGCGCCATGGCTCTCTTTGGCGAAAAGTATGGCGATGTGGTACGGGTGGTGACCATCGACCCCAACTACTCGGTAGAACTGTGCGGTGGTACGCATGTAATGCATACCGGCATGATTGGTTTGTTTGCTCTGGCCAGCGAATCGGCTGTGGCGGCTGGTGTGCGGCGTATAGAAGCATATACAGGCCCGGCGGCGTTCCGTTATTTCTCTGAAAGTTTGGAGAATATTAAAGAAATCGGCACTTTACTGAAAGCGAAAGAACCCGTAAAAGCCGTGGACAAACTGCTTACTGAAAATGCACAGCTGAAAAAGCACATCGAAATGCTGGAAGCCCGCCAACTGGTGGCGGTGCGCAATGAGCTCTTGCAAAAGGATGAAATCATCAACGGCATCAATTTCATTGGCGACATTGTAGAAGTAGGCAACGCTGATGCATTGAAGAAGCTCTGCTTCGACCTGAAAAATCACCTCAACGATTTTGTAGTAGTGCTGGCGGCCAATATTGACGGCAAGCCGTTTGTGGCGGTGAGCATTGCTGACAATGTGGTAGCTGCAAAAGGATTGGATGCTGGTGCCATCATCAAACAACACCTGGCGCCCATCATTAAAGGTGGCGGCGGCGGTCAAAAAAATCTGGCTACAGCCGGTGGGCAAGATGCTTCCAATTTGGCACAGGTGATTGAAGTGGTAAAGGGATTGCTGTAATTATTCATCCAATCAACATGAAAAAGTATACATGGTTTATTGCAAATACACTGTGTATACTTGTGATGAGCAGTTGCCATTTTTTTGAATCCACCGAGGCAGCTGGCGGCCCGTGCAGTTACAAAGACACGCAGCTTGTAGCCCGTGTGATTGCGGTTAATTCCTACGACAGCACACACTATGATGTGTGGTTTAAGTTGGATAGTAATGCACTTATTCCAGCGCCGCATGATACCATTTTGTACAGCCTGCAAACAAGCAACTATCTGGATAAATCGGCAGTGGATTCATTGGGCATTCAGCCCGGCAAGGCATACACATATTTGGTGCGGGAAATTATAGAAGGCCATTGCAATCCCAGAATCACCCGCATCATTTTCCAAAAGCCCAACTAAAAAATACACACATGAAAAAGTGGACGAGTATTGTTTGTTTGCTGATGCTTTCATTTGCTGCGCAGGCACAACTGAATGCAGAACAGGAAAGCATCCGCCAAACGTTTTTTTCTTTTCTGAAATTTTATCAGAAAAACGAAAAGGCGTTCAACAGTTTTGTGTTGTACAAAGGCAAGGGCAAAGACAATGCGCCTCCGTATACAGTGCAATGGAATGAAGCGGAAAAATATTTCAACTACCTGCGCAAAAATGTTCCGTATGTAGGCGAAGCATACATCAAAGCAGAGAGAAATCATTTCAAATTTTCAGACAGTTGTTTTAAAGATGACCCAACAGAAGAAATAGCCGTCGGCTTCGATTATGACCGTTGGGCTGGTGGTCAGGAGTCGATTCAATACACCATCAAATGGTATACTTCGTCAAAGAATAAATACGAGGTCGTTATAAAAGGAAATACGGCTACACTCCGCATTGGCAGTGAGTTGTACAAGGGAGCCGAAGAAAAAGACCGGTCATGGTCTTTCGTGCCTTTTGTAAAAGAAAAAGGCAAATGGAAAATGGCGGATAATGTATATCCTGCCGATTAATTAATAAAACATTCATCTATAAAAAACCAGCCTTTGTCGCCCTTGCCGCGGTGCCAGGTTGGTAGCTTGCTTACAGGCACTGCCACCAGTTTCAGGTATTGTATAGTTTGCGTATCAAACTTCAATTCAAATGCCTCGAGGTACGAAGGAATTTCTTTTGATGGTTGCGGAGGAACTAACGATTGCAGCAGTTTCAGCTGTTGCGGATGGTTGCCGCCCCACACTTCTATACGCATGGCGGGCATTATATAACTGGTAATATCAATCATCGAACTTACCGTGACGCTGCTCACCGGTTGTGGTTTCGAAAATGAAAGCAGTGTTTGCATAGCATTTTCTTTATAGCCGAGCCACTTGCCACTCCTGAAATTTTTATCCGCCTTTACATTGTCGATGATGGTGCCGGCACCATTGCCTTTGTACGACACATCGGGTGGAAGCAATGCAATGGCAGTATCGGGCCGGTATTTGTTTTTGTAAAAAAAGAGGGATGACACATCGCTGCTTATCCAGCCTGCTTTGAATGCTTTGGCTTTCATCAATCCCTGTTCGTGAATCATGGTGCCCGCTGTATACTCAGGCGAACGAATACTATCGGGTTCACTACCATCGAGTGTGTAGCGAATGCTGACACCGGGCAGAAAATGTTTTAACCGCAATTCAATTGGTCCGGTCATTACCTGTGCTTCATTGTCAATAATGGGGGCATTCAATTTCATTTGAATAGTGTCGCCATTAAAACCCCACTGAATGCGGGTTTTGCCCAACGCTTGCTGCACAGCAGCTTGTGTAGTGGCAGGCACTTTGGTTTGCCAGGCGTACACCGTTACCAGCCCTGGCCATTTGCTCAATTGGCGCAGTGCAGCTTCCGTAATATTGGTGCCAGAAACACTGAGCTGTTGCAATTGCGACAACTTGCTGAGTTGCTGCAAGCCTTTGTCGGTAATATCTGTAAACGACAAGTTGAGTTTGCGCAAATTCGGGAAGTCTGCCACTATGCGGAGGTCTTCATCGGATACAGGCATCTTGTTCAGGTTCAGCGATACAATTTGTGTGTTCACTTTTTCCAACTCTTGCAACTGCGCTGGTTGAAAGAGTGATCTGCCATAAAACTCCACCGCTAAAGCCGGGCTGTTGAGAGCTAGTGCATACACGCTTCTATTGGCCGTATTGAGTTGGCGAATGTCGTTGGCATCAGCAGCTTCAAAATCATAACTGGCATTGCTCAATTGCGAAAAACGTTGTGTGGCCATCTTGCGAAGTGTATCGTTTTCCGCCAAAGCCAGCACGGGTTGTTGAAAGGATGCACCCTTCGCCAGCCATTGTTCGATGATAAAGCTTTCCTCTGCAGTCAGTTGTGGTTTACCAGCAGGCGGCATGTGTTTTTTGTCTTGCAGCGGCAGGTGAATTCTATCCATCATCAATCCGTAGCCTGTTACTTGCAAATTCCACAAGGCGCCGCTTTTGCCGCCCTTGCGCAGAGCTGCTTCGGATGTCATCAGCAGTTCGCCTTTTGCTTTGTCTTCATTGTGGCAGCTTATGCACTTGGCTTCCAAAATGGGTTGCACCATGTCTTGAAATACAAGGGCATCTTCCAGCAATACAACGGGCTTGTCTTGCTGCAGTTGGATGGGGGCCAGCAAAAAGTCTTCCCCATGCGTAATGTTAGCTCCCTGATGCCCGGCTATTGCAATGCCTACAAGGCTAAGCAAACCAAATGCACTACTTGTGGCAGTGTTGCTGTTGCTTTCTGCAATGAATGCCCACAACAACATGCACCATGCTACGGCAATGCCACTCCACTTATGCCACAGCATTTGGTCGGCATCATAGCCTTCCTCCAAACTGAGCAACAAACCTGATAAGGCCGTGAGTGCAGCCAGACAAGCAGCCGCACTCAGCCAGGTGTTGAATTGTGACCATTGCCATTTTTTGAAAAATGCTTTGGCTACGGCAAACAGCGCCACGATTAACACCAATGTAATGGGCAAATGCAACAGTAACGGATGCATGCGGCCGCCCACCTGCAGCCATGATGGTATGTGTAACCTTTGCTCAAACAGTAGCAAAAATGCCAGCAATGCATTACAGCCAATGGCGATGTTCAATAATTTGTTGTCAATCGATTTCACAGGGCTATCAATAGAGTTTTATTTCGTCAATAAAGAACCAGGCTTTTTGTCCTTTGCCATCGTGCCACTCAGGCAACTGCTGCAATGGATAAATAACAATGCGTAGTTGTTGCTGCAAAGCTGTTGGTAACGCTACTTCAATGCCTTCTGCAATAGCGGTTTGTTGTTGTTCTACCGCAATTGTTTTTTCTGCAATGCATTGTTGCTGTTGGTTGTAAATGCGGATTTTCTCTGGCGCAAAAATCCATGCGGGTTGATTGAGAAGTACATGCAACATCACGACTGATAGTTGTTGCGGTGATGACAGCGATACTTCCAGTACAACACTATCGCTGTTGTAACCGAGCCAGCTACCATTGCTGTGATTGCTGCCGCCACTCAGGTTGTCAGTCAGCAACTTTGGCAGGCCATTGTATTTTTCGTTGGGCTTACTCGTTGTAATGCTGTTGATGCGATGCCCTGTTGGATAAAAAGTTTGTGTTACAGTGGCTGAAGGTTTATAGCCTTTGGCAAAGGCTTTCGCTTTCACCACGGTCTTGTGTTGATGCAGTACAATTGGTGACTGATAGTTGTTGGATTTTTCATGGGGCTCATCACCATTCAAGGTGTAACGAATGCTTGCTCCTTGCATGTCAAATGCCATGCTCAGCTTGGTTTCATTTTCTATAAAAATACTTGGGTAGCGAAGTAGTGGTGCTGCCAGTTCGTATGGCTGTGCCAGACCTGCTATATTGCATAGGATGCCAATGATGATGAGACTTGCTTTCATGCTGCCGGCTCCAGTTTATAAGGATATACTTTGCCACTGTTCCATTGTGCTACATACAGGCAGCCGTCATCATCTATACACACATCATGCGGATAGCTGAACGCTTTCACCGTTTGGTACATTTCCTGCAAGCGTCCATCTTGATACACAGGTGTACTGCCTGCCAAATTGCTCACTACTTTATGCTGTGCATCCAGTATGGTGACAAAGCCACTTTGCTGCCATAGGCGGCTACTGCTTTGTAGTACGGCGGCATACAAATAATCGTCTTTGATAACAGGTCGGCACACCCAAGCACCGGGCAGTTCTATCGTGCCGATATATTCGCCCTGCATGCTGTATCGTTTAAAAGCATTTTGCTCACGGGAAGTAACAATCAGTTCGGGTTGAACATGGCGAAGGTCTACACAAATGCCATGTGCGTTACGCAAGTGTTTGGCTTCCGTACCTCTGCCGCCAAAGTGTCGGATATAGTTGCCTTTGTAATCGTACTGTATCACAAAGTCTTTTCCATAGCCATCTACTACGTAAATGTCTCCATTGGGTGCAATGGCTGTTTCTGTGGGAATAAATTCTTCCGGCTTACTGTACACACCCGTCATGGCGGGGTAGTCCAAGGTCATGAGTACTTTGCCCTGCATATTTGTTTTAATCACCTGATGCCGGTTGTTGTCGCAGATAAACAACACATCTTCTCCGCCTTCATTAAAGATGCTGAGGCCATGTGCTCCGGGATATTCAGTTCCCCAACTGCTGAGAATCTTTCCGCTTTTGTCGTACAGCAA
>JADLHL010000276.1 GCA_020848815.1 Chitinophagaceae bacterium
TCAAACGGTTTCCAGTCGGGTGCCGGGCCAAGGTCACTGGGCAAGGGCAGTTTGGGCACTTCTTTCTCCAGCAGTTTTTCAATGCCGGCAAACTTGCGCTGGTCTCTGGGGTTCACCAAGGTAAAGGCCGTGCCATCTCTTTCGGCACGGGCTGTACGGCCAATGCGGTGCACATAGTCTTCCCCATCATGCGGTACATCGTAGTTAATCACCAAATCAATGATGTCGATATCAATACCGCGGCTCATGATATCTGTAGCTACGAGTATTTTAATTTTTTCGTTGCGATAGTCGAGCAGTACGTGTTCCCGTTCCTGCTGTTCCAAATCGCTGTGTATTTCGGCTACTTTCAGGTGTGCTTTCTTCAGGTCGAACGTGAGGCGTTTTACACTCTCTTTGCTACTACAAAACACAATGGCCAAGCGGTACGGCGTGGTGCGCAACAAGAGTGTTACCAGTTTGATTTTCTGCTCATCGTATACAATGAAAGCACCTTGCTTAATTTTTTCCGGCGGCTTGCTGATGGCAATGTTGATTTCTGCCGGGTCGTGCAAAATCTTCTTGGCCAGGTCGCGGATTTTGGGCGGCATGGTCGCACTAAACAGCAGGTTCTGCCGCTCTTTGGGCAGGTAGTTGATGATGCGGAGGATATCACCGTGGAAACCCATGTCGAGCATACGGTCGGCTTCATCGAGCACCAGGTATTTGAGGCCGTGCAGTTTTACATAGCCCATGTTGAGGTGGGCAATCATGCGGCCGGGCGTACAAATAATGATGTCGGCACCAGTGCTGAGGGCTTTCTTTTCCTGGCTAAACAAATCGCCATCGCCACCGCCATACACGGGTATGCCACCAATGTCGGTAAAGTAGCTCATGCCTTCCAGCGCCTGGCTGATTTGTACTGCCAGCTCACGGGTGGGCACAATCACCAAACAGTTCACGGAGTGATGGTCTCGTGGCTCGGTGAGAAGTTTGTGAATGATGGGCAACAGAAAGGCGGCGGTTTTGCCCGTGCCGGTTTGGGCACTGGCTATCAGGTCGCGGCCTTCCATAATGAGCGGTATTACCTGCTCTTGCACCGGCGTGGCGTTTTGGTAGCCCATCGACTCGATGCTTTCTTGTAACCGGGGATCGAAATTAAATGCGGAGAATGTCAAGGGAAATTAATGTGTTTTTTTCAGCACAAAAATGTGCCGGTTCTTGTGTTCTTATATCAAAAAAGGAAGCTACACTATTTGGGTGTAGCTTCTTTACTTATTCTACATGATGAGAGTTCTTTGTTAAACAGACAGGCAAGCATTCTATTCCTTACCAACCCACAAACCCACTACCCCAAAATCTCCCAGGTCTCATTGCCACGGAGCAGCTTCGCCAGGTTGCCTTTGCCTTTTTTAGCTATGGCTTCTTCCAGTTGCATGGCCATTACGTCTTCGTAGCAAGGGCGGTCGGTTTGGTAAAACACGCCAAACGGACGAGGCAGGTGGCCAGGTGTACGTGGGTCATCAAACAAACGCACCAGTATTTGTGCTTTGAAAATATCGTGCTCGTCGTGTACCCACAGGTCGTCGGCAGTAAAGCCTTCGCCCAGTGTTACCACTTCTGGTGTAAAGCCATTCAGGCGAACACCCTTATTTTTTTCTGCACCAAAAATCATGGGCTGGCCGTGCTCCAAAAACAGCACTTCATCCGCCTTGGTGCCTTTCTCTGTAAAAATTTCAAAAGCCCCATCGTTGAAGATGTTGCAGTTCTGATAGATTTCTACAAAGCTGGTGCCTTTGTGGGCGTTGGCTCTTTTCAGTATTTCTTGCAGGTGCTTGGGGTCGCGGTCCATGCTGCGGGCAATAAACGTAGCATCGGCACCCATGGCCAAGGCCAGCGGGTTAAACGGATGGTCGATACTGCCCATGGGCGTACTCTTCGTAATCTTATTGGTTTCAGAGGTAGGTGAGTACTGGCCCTTGGTCAAACCATAAATCTGGTTGTTGAACACCATCATGTTCACATCAATATTTCTGCGCAGCAGGTGAATGGTGTGGTTGCCACCAATGCTCATGCTGTCGCCATCGCCACTTACAATCCACACACTCAGCTCAGGGCGGCTGGCTTTGAGGCCACTCGCAATGGCTGTAGCACGGCCGTGAATGCTGTGCATGCCAAACGTGTTCATGTAATACGGAAAACGGCTGCTGCACCCAATGCCGCTAATGATGGCAATGTTTTCCTTCGGAATGCCCAGGTCGGGCATCACCCGCTGCACCTGTGCCAATATGCTGTAATCGCCACAACCCGGGCACCAGCGTACTTCCTGGTCGGTGGCAAAATCTTTTGCGGTAAGTTTCGGCGCTGTGGCTACATCTGTACTCATGCTCAAACAATCATTTAATGTATACCTGCGAATTTACCGGTTTCACACATTCCAATACCTGACAAAAACCAGTTGCCATAGCAGAAATAATAAAATTTCCCCTTTCACCACTAGGCAGTGGTTGCCTGCAGCTCTTCCCAATATTCCGCTGCCCGGCGGGTGTGGGGTATTACTATGGTGCCGCCCACAATATTGGCCACGGCAAAAATTTCATATAGTTCGGCGGTATTCACCCCCAGTTCGTGGCACTTGCCCAGGTGGTATTTAATGCAATCATCACAGCGCAGCACCATGCTGGCTACGAGGCCCATCATTTCTTTGGTTTTAGTGCTGAGGGCACCTTCGGCATAGGTGTTGGTGTCCAGGTTCCAGAGGCGTTTAATCACCAGGTTGTCCTTGCTCAAAATCACCTCGTTCATGCGGGTCCGGTAGTCGTTGAATTCTTGTATCAGGTTGCTCATAAAATGTATTTCACAATTAAAAAAGACAGCCAGCAAAAGTAGGGGCTACCAGCTGTTGTGCAGGTGGCAGCTGCGGTTCGGGCTGTCACTGCTACTCCTCGCCCTTGCTGCGCTGCGGCCTGCGGGGTATCCGCTCCATCCCGCAGCCCATCGCCTTTCTGCTACTATCAACAACCAACCTGCTGCACAGTTCACTGGCATTTACCGTCAAACAGTCTTGGCATATCCTTACATTTCAATTTCAAAATTTATTCTGCATGACATCCATTCGCTTGCTTCTGATTTGTGTTTTACTGGCAGCATCACAACTGCCTGCCGCTGCTCAAAGCAACCTCATTCAGCTCACCGATATGCTGAAAATAAAACAACCCGGTAGTGTAGATGTAAGTGCCGACGGTAGCAAAGTGGTGTACACCGTTACCAGCATTGTACCCGACGAAAAAACCAAGTGGGAGTACAATTACCAAACGCAAATCTGGCTGCAACAGCTCGATGGCAAAAGCCAGCCACATCAGCTCACCACCGCCAAAGAAGGGGCCAGTGCTCCCAGCCTCAGCCCCGATGGACAAATACTCGCTTTTGTTCGGGTAGCCGATATGAAACCGCAAATCTTTTTGCTGTCTTTGAGTGGCGGTGGCGAGCCGGTGCAGCTTACCCGCATGCCCAACGGCGCCGGCAACCCACAGTGGAGCCCCGATGGCAAACGCATCTTGTTTTACAGCAGCTATAGCCCGCAAGACATTGTGAAAGACAGCCTGCTCAATCCCGGAAAAAAATTACCTGAGTGGAGCCTCGAAAAACCGGGCTTTGCCGGCAATGAGCAACTGCTGCCCTCCAACGCCAGCCTCAACCCCGATGGCTCCATGGCCGAAGTGCGGGCCTGGCTTGAGCAAAACGAAAAAGACAACAAAGCCAAAGTCATCAGCAAACTCAATTTTCAGCAGGAAAGCAGCACCTCTTCCGGCATCAGTATCGCCCATGCATTTGTGATAGATGCTGTACCCGGTGCAGTAGCCCAAAACATCAGCGCTGGTTTCGTGAGTGTCAGCAATGTGCAGTTTATAGGCAACAGCGGCGATGTATTGCTCGAAGCGGCATTCAACTCCACCCTCCACCCCGACCGGGTGCAACAAGAAACAGCTATCTATCGTAAAAAAGCTGACAATAAAGCATACCAACTATTGCTTGGTGCCGCCGATAGTGGCTTTGGTGGCAGCAGTGTATCGCCCAACGGCACCTGGGTGGCCTACAGCTATGGCAAAACCAGTTTTGTAAGCCAGCGCAAACTGGCCATTGCCAAAA
Organism: Chitinophagaceae bacterium; assembly: GCA_020848815.1. GTDB lineage: Bacteria > Bacteroidota > Bacteroidia > Chitinophagales > Chitinophagaceae > Phnomibacter. Next base: position 4,129 of record JADLHL010000276.1, read on the forward strand.
CCGGCAACCTTAGCCAGCGCATCAGCATTCCTTTCGACAGAAACATCAGCCAAATGGATTGGACGGCTGATGAGCAATACCTCTATTTTACCAGCCAGAGCAATGGTGGTGTTGTATTGTATCGCTTGCACATTGCCAGCAAAAAACTGGAGCAGCTCACCAGCTTCAACGAAGGTGTGGGCAGCTTTGAAGAAGAAGCGGGCAAACTCGTGTTTGTAAAAACAGACATCAGCAATCCGTTTGAGTTATACCAGGCAGATGCGGTGGCCAAAAACCAACAACGCCTCAGTTCCTTCAACCACGATTGGGTATCGAAGAAAACATTGAGCATACCGGAAAAGCGCAGTTTCAAAAATGAAAAAGGATTGGAAGTAGAATACTGGGTGATGAAGCCTGCCAATTGGGAGCCGGGCAAAAAATATCCCACCATACTGGAAATACACGGTGGCCCAACAGCTATGTGGGGCCCCGGCGAAAACAGCATGTGGCATGAGTTTCAATACTACTGTGCCAAAGGCTATGGCGTGGTGTACAGCAATCCCCGTGGCAGTGGTGGTTACGGCGAGGCATTTATGCAAGCCAACATCAACGACTGGGGCAATGGTCCTATGAACGATGTGCTCACCGCCCTCGACAAATCGGCCAAAGAATTTTCGTGGATTGACAGCAGCAAACTGGCCGTAACCGGTGGCAGCTATGCCGGCTACCTCATTGGCTACATGCTGGGCCACGACCAGCGTTTTAAGGCCGCCTGTGCTCAACGAGGCGTGTACGACCTGCGTACGTTTTTTGGTGAAGGTAACGCATGGCGATTGGTGCCGAACTATTTTGGTGGCTACCCCTGGCAAAAAGCCACCTACGATGTGTTGGAAAGAGAGTCGCCTATCAACTATGTACACAATGTAACCACGCCACTCATCATCTTCCATGGAGAGAATGATTTGCGGACTGGCGTTATTCAAAGCGAACAGTTTTACAAGAGCCTGAAAGTGCTGGGCCGCACGGTAGAATATGTACGCCACCCCGGTGCCACCCACGAAATCACCCGCAGCGGCAACAACCGCCAGCGCATGGATCAAATGCTACGCACCTGGGAGTTTTTTGAGCGGTTTATCAAGCATTGATAAGAATTTAATTACCTTTTCGAAAACCCCAAAATCATGCTAGAAAAGATTGACCTAATAAAATCAAATGAGAACTCTCCTAAGAAATTAATGTTGAAACTGCTTGACCTTTTCGAAAGCGAAATTGAAAACTATTCTAAATTAGATGATTTCCCGGATCCATGGAGTTCTTATACAGAGAGACCAATGCTTGGATTCTTTGCTTCTGCAATTAGTAGATTCTATCATAGTAATCGAATCACGTTATTGCAGGACTTTAATATAAATAGTTCGGAGGGTTCAGGAAGATCTGATTTGTATTTAGCAGAGGACTTCAACGAGTTTTTAATTGAAGCAAAGTTCAATTCCTGTTCTTATGGCATACTAGATTGGAAATGGAATGAAGTAGAAAAGTTAAACCAGAAAATCTTCAATCAACTGAGTTGGTATGAATTACGAGAGCCATCAAACAAAAAAAGAAAACGATTCCATGTTTCATTGACCTTTCATTACATCCATAATAAAACTCGAGATTATTTTAAAGAAATATATCCAAGCAAGTCTTTCAAACAAGAAACCGTTGACCGGCTTTATAATGCTTCCGACTTCTTTTATAAAATGATTAAACCAGTTGAATATACAACGGTTGATGTGAGTAAATCCGTGCAAAATAGTGGCCTTGAAATTTGGGGCTCCATTATGGAAATTAATTAACTCCTACCCCCTGACACTTTTTGGCAGGGGGTCTTTTTTTCTTTGGGTTGTAATCTACTTATATGGAAAACAACCCCGCGACAACAGTCACCAATATCCAAGTTCATTCCAGCAATCTCTTTCGTGAATTTCAGCAATACGTCAGCGATTTGCGATTGTATTTTCACTTGTTCCATAAGGTGCCGAGTTTGATATTACTCGAAGGAATGGATTCACAAAAGGCCAATGCGTTTGTACAAAAACAGTTTTCTATTGTACAACGCTTTTTTAGAAAAGACATGCCCTCGGCAAATAACGACGATCCCTATTGGAATGAACTCTATCTGTTACAAGATGATATCATTGTGGGTATTGAGTGCTCTGGCAATGTGTGCTTTTCTTTCGATGCTCAGCAAGAAGCAACGGTTGCTGACATGGTACAACAATTGCAGCAACATGCGCAAAAGAAAAAAACACCTGAACAGTGTGCGTTACAAATCATCGTAAGCAAGCGGGACGGATTGGGACTGGAAGAATTAACCGTGCCCAAGCTCTCATTTTCTTTGCAACGCAACTATCAGCCCGAAGCCACACAGCTGTTCAACATGTTGCGCAGCAAGCTGCGCCAGCCGGCTACATCCGGATTGGTTTTACTGCATGGTGCACCCGGCACAGGCAAAACAAGTTTTATTCAATACCTGTTGGCCAGGCAACCCCGAAAAGTATTGGCTCTCTCTCCCGACATGGCCAGCGAATTAGACAAGCCTTCGATGACATCATTGTTATGCAAAAACAAAGGTGCCATATTGCTGCTGGAAGATGCGGAAGACCTCATCGTATCGCGGCAACAAAACCGCAGCAGTGCACTGGCTACCCTGCTGAATCTATCTGATGGCTTAATTGGTAGAAGCCTTGGCATCATTGTGATTGCATCATTTAATTGCCCTGTTAAAAACATAGACGCTGCATTATTGCGCAAGGGTCGGTTATTGGCCATGTATGAGTTTCAAGCCCTTGCTGCCGAACAAGCCAGCAAGCTGCTGCTGCATTTAGGTATGAATGTGGTGGCTCAACAACCCATGACCCTTGCTGATATTTATTCGTACGAAATAAATAGTTTCCAGTATCAATCACCCAAGCCAAGCACAATTGGATTTAATCAGGCAAAGGCTGGATAATAACGCTCATACATTATGGCATCTACTAAAACTATATTGGCTCGTTATCAAGCCATCATACGCAGGCTCAAAAAGTCAGCCGCATCATTCGATGAGATTGCTGATTATCTGGAAAAAGAATCGCAGTTGATGGGGCTTGAGTTGCAATTAGCCCCTCGTACATTTAAACGCGACCGAGAAGATTTATTGGAATCATTTGGCATCGATATTCAATACGATTCCAAACGTGGCGTCTATCATATTGTTGATGAGCATCATCTTGATAATGGTAATCGACTTTTTGAGGCCTTTAATCTTTCCAGTGCTATCCAACTTTCCGATCGGCTTGGCGCTATTGTGATGCCAGAAAAACGCAGGCCCATTGGCAGTGAACATTTCTATGGATTAGTGTATGCAATTGATACCCGCCGAAAAATACGTTTCGGGTATTATAAAATAGAAGATGACATTTCCAGTGAAAGGACTGTTGTACCGCTGGCGTTAAAAGAATCGCTTGGGTATTGGTACCTGATTGCGAAAGATGATAAGGATGGACGAATCAAAACTTTTGCTACTGACCGCATCAGCGATTTATCAATCGATGGAAAAACGAAAGAGAAAATCGATTTTGATGGCAACAGCTATTTTGCACACAGCTACGGTATCATCGTACCAACGGATAGCCAACCGCAAACTATTGAATTGTCATTTGCCTGGCAGCAAGGCCAATACGTCAAACGGTTTCCCTTACATGAGTCTCAGCAAATCGTAAGTGAAGATGAGCATCGGGTTGTTATCAGGCTATTCCTGTTTATCACGTTCGATTTTGAACAAAAGCTAATGTCCTTTGGCCCAGATGTACAAGTGATATCACCTCATTCACTCGCTACTACTCTTGTAAGTTATTACACACGTGCCTTGACCTTATACAAAAACTAACAACCTATGAATGAGTCCTTAAAAAAGTTGTATTCAAATGATATTGTGAACCTCAGCCAATTAGCAGAGGGCCATTCAGGTGTGCTTGAATGTTGCCATTTGTGTATTAACAGCCAATGTTTGGATGAGCCGCAAGAAGTAAATCAATACCGATTTATTGCAACTGGAATCACTGCTACCGATGTTATCCAACAGCTTCCTATCAATGAGATTAGCAACACTGAAAATTGGCACACAGCTCCTGTGATGTTTCTGGCCCCTGAACCGTCGAGGACGCTGCGTATGTTTGACGGTGAACCTGCATCCGGCCCGAAATTTCTTCCCTTTGATGCTGCCCTTCAAAAGGGTCTTTCTGATAGCTTTTGGTCTGATTTTCATTACAAATTAATAGAAGAGGTTTTTGCTGCAGCAGTACGCTTGTTTCAACTAAAAAATGCTTGTCTTACGTACGTCAGAAAATGTCATTTTCCTTCTATAAAACTTGTCTGTAGCAATGAAGATTTAAGAAATAAAGAAAGCAGAGAAACGACCAACATGTGCACTTCAACTTACCTGTTGAAAGAACTGCAATTGCTTCAGCCTAAAGCAATCTTTTGTGTAGAAACTGCTGCTCATTATGGGATATTTCTCAAACTAGGATTACTCAATGTAGAAGCATCATTCGAAACCGTTATGCTGCCGCATCCATCTTACATCCGGCTCATGAAATTTCGTCAGCCGGCATATAAACATGCTTTGTTTGGATTAATGGCTGAATGTTTGGTAAAAGCAAAAGTGATTGAGGAATCATTTGTCAATGATTGCTTTCGAAAAATTATACGCTAGTATAAGTCTCGTCGTGAATCAACATTGACTCCTTTTTTAATCTATCGCCACCGTTTGCTGTTGAGCAATTGGTTGGGTGGCAATAGTGGAAGGCAGACTTTCCAAAATGGTTTGGCGCAAAATATCCAGCAGGCGCTCCTTCACAAAGTGGCGGTAAGTTACCAGACTTATTTCCCGCACCGGTGCCGGTGGTTTAAAAAAGCGGATGCAATCCAGCTCTGCTTCGGGCATGTCTTGCAAAGCCAACTCAGGTATAATGGTGCTGCCTTCATTAATGGCCACCAGCTTCTTCAAAGTTTCAATACTTCCCGCTTCATAATCGAGCTGAAAGCCTTCGTGTTCCTGCTTTTTCAGTTCGCACAAGTTGAGGGCCTGATTGCGCAGGCAGTGGCCTTCTTCCAGCAGCCACAGTTTGTTTACATCAATATCGCTGGCCAATACATATTTCTTTTTCATGAGCTTACTGCCCGGCGATGCATACACCACAAACTGCTCGTAAAACAAGGGCTGCTCATTCAGCGTGGGCCGCTTGAGCGGTGTAGCCAGTATGGCCGCATCCAGTTGCTGGCTTTCCAGCTGTTTAATGATGAGCTCGGTATTCATTTCCGAAATGTGCAGCTTCACCTGCGGGTATTGCGCCAAAAAACGGGGCAAAAACAAAGGCAGTAAAAAGGGGGCCAGCGTAGGAATAATGGCCATGCGCAAATCGCCGCTGAGCTGGCCTTTTTGCTGCTGTACCACTTGCTCCAGCTGCTTCGCTTCTTTGAGCACAATGCGGGCCTGATCAATAATGGCTTTGCCTACATCGGTAGGTATCACAGGTACTTTGCTGCGGTCAAATATTTTCACTCCCAACTCTTCTTCCAGCTTTTTAATCATCATGCTGAGGGTAGCCTGCGTTACAAAACAACTGTCGGCGGCTTTTACAAAATGCCGGTGCGTATCTACGGCTACAATGTATTCGAGTTGTTGCAGGTTCATGCGTGGTTGCCGACAGATGTTGATGGCCCATCGATATAGCAAAATTATAGCAACTATCTATGATCACATTGTTATTATCAGTTTGATTGATGGTAAGTTCCTGTTTACTTTGAGTTTATAATTCGAGTACACTTCCATCAGAAGCCAAAATAATTATATGTGGTGTGATGAAAACGGCCTGCCCCTGTGGCGGGCTTTTTTCATGAAGACAAATTGCGGAGATACGTGGTAAACACCGGCCACCATTGGCGCCCCAATGCATCGAGCCCCAATAAATGATTGTGCCAAATGGTCATCATTTGCCCGCCCGATTGCTGTACCCGCTGCTGCATCAGTTGCAGTTCGATGGCCGCATCTGCTGGTGTATCTTTTTGTTCAAATATGGAGTTGGCGTCCATCCAGCCAAAGGGATGAATTTCTAATTCTGTACGCTGTTCCGCTTCCAAATCGTACCAATAATAAGGCATACTGGTACCGGCTCTAAAACCATTAATGGTACCATAACCCATGCTGTACTCTTTGCGTATGCCCACTTGCAACAACTCCCGAAAAGTTTGTGGCAACCGAAAGTTGATGTAATGCATGCGGTTGCTTTGATTGGGTTGTTGCAAAATGCGCTGCAATGTTTCTTGCTCTTGTTGCAAAACCGAAGCTTGCAAAGAAGCAGCCCAACTGGCATGCAAACCCACAGCACTATGCGTGGCTGTTTGCCGCATCAACGCCTGCAAAGCGGTGCTATTGGGTGAAATGTTTTTATCGTAACCCTTTTGTGTTTGTGCCAACAGAAAAAAATACTGTGCCGGAATGTGTGCAGCTGTATGTTGTTGCTGTATCGCTGCAAACACATCAAACGGATCGGGAGCTTTGTGCTGCAATACAGCTAAGCGTTGTTGTAATGCCGTTCTATCATTGCGCAGCAACGACTTGACAGCGCCGCCCACATTGCGCCAAAAGCCTTTGTGCAAATAACTCCATGCCAGGTCTACATCAAAACTGAGCAAGGTGCTGGCTTTTGTAGGTACAGGTTGCCATTCTGGAAAACGTTCTTGCAAAGCAGTGGTTAACTGCAGCAACCATTCATCTACAATGGGTCTTTTCAACCAGCCCAGCTGAAACAACATGCTGTTGGTATGACTGTACCTACCGTACTCATCTAGTTCATAGTTGGGCAAAAATTCTTCGTAGCGGGTAATGCAATAAAATGCAGCCGCCAATACATCAAACGGATGATCGCCGGCAGTGGTAGGAAAAATGATGGCTTGGTTTTGCCAGCGACCTTGTGGCACAGCTTTTTCACCAATACCTGTTTCGTACAACAACCCGTCGGGTTGTATCTGATATTGTATTTGTGCAACCTGTTGTGTTGAATAATTAATGACCGGCACCTGCAATGGCAGCGCTGCAACAGCAGTAACCAGTGGCAAGGGTTTGGCTTGCAACCGTTGCCCCAGCCATGCCGCCATGTATTGCAGCCGCGGCGTTATTGTATCTACCAGCATTACCATGCGCTGAAAATAAAAAAGTCGGCCTAATGCCGACTTGAAAGTTTATGTACATGTTCTGCTTATTGCATACCCCGCTCCTGAGCACTGTTGATGATGCTATCAAATACAGTTTGCGAAATGTATTGCGGCACATAGGTAATGCCGCTGCTCTGCAGGCCACGGTTAAAGGCCCGCATGTGGTTACGGCTTCCTTTCGCCAAATTGCCATACACCATGTCTATATCTTGGTTGTCTGATTTTTCGATGGCTTCGGCCAAATCAAACAAATCGAGGTCTTCAATAGTGGCGCCAACTGTTAATGCAGCACTGGCACTTTGCATGCCATCAGCCATTAGTTTGTTGTAGAGCTGTTGCAAACCAGCATCTGCAAATTCGCCGGGTTGTTTGTTGGCTGCAGGGTCGGTCAGGTTGTACTTGTTGAGCAAATTGAGTACCGCATCCATGTGGCGTTGTTCGCTGGCGGCAATATTGCTAAACTGCTGCAGGCCCCACTTGGCATACAATGCCTGATACACATCCCGGGCCAGTTTTTCTTCTTCCCGCATGTGTAGCAAACTGGCTTGCTCATAAGCACTCAGCGGCTCTGCAGGCAAAGCCATGATTTGCGTATTCATCATGGCTGAATTTTTTCCGGGGCTGGCTTGTACCCCATCGGTTTTAGCACAGGCAATCAAAAGAAAAAACATGGCAGCAAGCAGGGAAACGGGAGATTGGCGTGTCATACGTGTTGTTGTTAACTGCGAAAATGATACTCCAAAGTGACCACATTCATTGCCGGTGCAATGTGAGCATAGTCACCACAACGTTACTATCATGCCAACCAAGGTTAATGAATGTTATAAAAGAGAACAGCCAGCAATGATTGCTGGCTGTTGTTCATGATGTATCGTTGTTGCACTTACAGCTGATCCCAGTCGCCAAAGCGCAGGCCAAAGTTGTAAGGCGCATGGTCTAAACCACTCTTGTACATGCTCTTGGGTGCATAGCTGCCATAGAGCACAATGGGTCCCAAACCAATCTCTCCAACGTATTGAAATTTCCATGGCTGCAAATCAAAGTTGCCTTTAATTTTTTGCTTGCCAGCTTCGTTGCTCACTTGCTTATTGCGGCTGCTGTAGAGGTAACCAGCACTTACACCAGCACTCAGGCTAAAGCCCCCACCATTGGGTTTGGTATCAATGCCTATCATTACCGGAACTGTTACGTAATCCAGCGCCAGTTTATTTTTTTCGAAGGTTTTGCTGTCACGAAAAACATGCGGGTCGCTGCCTTTTACATAAGACGTTTTCAAGTCTGTGTCAAAGCGATAGTTATTCAACTCCAGCATCAAACCGTACGATACATTCAGCACCCGGTTTTTGGTAATGCCGGCCCGCTGGCGAACAATCCACAGGTTTACGTTTACGCTTTTGCCATTGCGCAGGTTAAAATCGCTACCGCTAAATGCTGGTGCACCCACAGCCGGACGAGCATAGGCACGTGCTGCAGCACTACCATAGTTGGTATTGTCGGTAAAATTGGAGAAGCCAAAATCAAAAGTCATCCAGTTGGTAGTTACACGCTTGGGTTTCTTTTTACCTGTACTCCAGCGTACAGTTGTAGTACCATTCGAATCGACTTTAGCAGTGCTACCGTCCTTCTTTTTAATAATGGTCATGTTGCCAATACGAATTGTATCCGAGGCTTCGGTACGTGTGCTGTCTGATTGGCCATAGCTTGCCAATGCGGCTGTAGTGCAGGCCGCTACGAGTAACATTGTCTTCATTGTTTGTAGGAATTTATTGTGTTGAAAGTGTTTCCTGAAAAGTTGCATCAATCTGTGCTGTTTACTTCATAGTGGCATTACCGTTATCGTTGGCGGCTACCACTTCACTTTTGTCAAACGTACGAGTGACCTTGCGGGTTACAGTTCTGAAAACGCCACGCAACTTTTGTTTGTTGATTTTGGCGCCGGCTATGTTGATGCTGTTGTCTTCTTCTTCGGTTTCCATTTCGGTCATGGCTGCATAAGTAGCCTGCACTTTGCTATTGCTATTGGCTTGCACAGCAAGCGTAACAGGCATTGCCTCGGTTTGAATATTGGCCTTCATGGCCTTGGGCGTTTGGCCTGCATTCAGGGCTGCCGTTTCTTCTGGCGACAAGCGGTAGGCAGCAATCAGGCGGGCTCTTTCTTCGCTGCTTTGTGCATTGTCTTGTGCTGTGGTAGCAGGCTGCGTGGTGGCAGTTTGCACGGTTGTGGTTATCACCGGCGTTTGCTTACCCGGCTGGTTTACCGCATACTGTGCCTGAGGTGCATCGGGGGCCGTCTGCTGTGGCAACACTTGTTGGTTAGAATCGGCCTGTGCTACAGATTGTACCGATGGCTGTTTGCTGCCAGGCGTATTCACCTTGGCCTGCATTGGCTGCTCTTCGGTTACAGTGGTAGTATTGCTGTTGTTGAAAAAAGCAAACCAACCAATGCCAATCACTGCAGCAGCTGCGGCCAGTTTTTTCCATGCGGCAAAACGAACAACCGGTGCTTTTTCTCCAGCTTCGCTGCGCAACAATTTTTCTTTGTTGGGCATCAACACGGCTTCGGGTTGCAGCAGCGTTTGCTGCAGCAGCAGCCAGTCTTTGTGCGTTTCGGCATCGGCCAGCACTGCAGCCGGTATGCTGCCGCCATTGTCCAGTGCTTCCAGCAATTGCAGCTGGGTGCTGGTCAGGTTGTCGGCATCCCACTGCATGGCTTTAATGAGGCGATGCTTTTGTGGCATGGCTGCGGCTTCGGCAGTAAGGCGGGTGTGCTGCAACAGCTGCCATTCTTTTTGTACCAATGGTTCGTTGCTGAGTGTGTTGGGGTCGGCGGTGGGTGTGCGGTCGAGCATATCGAGCAGGGAAGCTTGCAGCGGCGTCAGCTGGTCGGCATCCCAGAGTTCAGGTTGCAGCAGTTCGGCTTTGCCTTCAAATGCCAGTTCGTTGTCGGGTGTGAGGCGGGTGTCCATCAGCAGCTGCAACTCCTCGGCCAGGTCGGGGTGCTTTTCGCAAAAAGCATCCACCTCCAGCATCTGCTGCGGGGCCAGTTCGCCGTCCACATACAGCAGGAAGAAGTTTTCGTAATTGTTTCTGTTGATGGTCATGATTAGAAAATTATAAGTCGGTGGTGGGTGTGTGTTATACTACGTTTTCGATGCGTACCAAATAGTTGCGGAGCTGCACCCTTGCCCGGTGCAGGTACACTTTTACCTGGCTTTCGTTCAGGTCCATAATCTTACCTATTTCTTCGTAGCTGTAGCCTTCGTAATCTTTCAGCATTACCAGGCTACGCTGTGTTTCGTTGAGGGTGGCCAGCGCATTTTCCAAAGCTTTTTTCAAATACAGCTTGGGCTGGTCGCCGGTGCCGAGGGCTCCTTCCGGAATTTCCTCTTTGTAATTCATCCGCTTCACCTTGCGCAAATGATCAATCATTTGGTTGTAGGCAATAGTAAAGAGGTACGACTTGGCCTTCAGCGGGTCCACATTATCGCGGTTGGCCCACAGCTTTTCAAAAGCACTCTGCACCACATCCTGTGCGTCTTCGGTATGCCGAAGGTTTTTGACAATAAACCGATACACATTGTCGGCGTATTGCTTTACACATTCATTGTACTCTCTTTCGGTCATAGCAGCGTGGTTGAGTGTTTCTTTCTGTGGGGTGGTTGCAAGGTATTACGCCCTTGGAGCCAATTGGTTACAAGATTCTCAAAAAAAATTTGAAACAAAAACCAGCAACTGTACCAGCGGTCAGGAGGCTGCTATGCCATGGCGGGAAAATGCCTGCAGGTACTGATCGATATAGGCATCAATTTGGGTACGCTTGTATTGCATTACAAACCGTGGATGCGGCAGGGCTTCAATGTGGTCGAACCACTGGTGCTGCTGGTTGAGCTGCTGCAGGTATTGCAGGTTTTTGCCTTCGCCTATGCAAAAGGCCACGCTGCGCTGCACGGGCCAGCTCAGCTGGGTATCGAGGCATTGCTGCGCAAAAGGCAGCACGGCTTCGGCCAGCAGGCGGTCGTCATAGTAATTCACATTTTTGCCATCGGCTACAAAGCCCAGCGGACTGATGGAGCTGATGTATAGCTGCCGGTAAAAAGCAGCCACTCCGCCAAAAGCCTCCATCATTTCGTACATAAAAATGGAGCTGAGCTCCGGCTTGCGGGGCCATGGGTTGGCAATGCCGCAACTGTCTTTCAGCCGGATGGGATCGGTAAAGGGAACACCCGTAATGCCGGCTCCCAGCCTGCCGGGGTTGATGCCAATCATGATGTAGCGGGGCGCTGCATCGGCATAGTATTTTTTGTAAAACTGCCGGCAGGCCTGCAGCACATCAGCATCGGCAAAGGGGTACAGCACTTCGTAGGGCGGCGGTACCTGCGGCGGTTGTAGCTGTTGTATAAAGTTGAGTACCCGTTCGTTCCACTTCATCTATTCTGCATTGAAATACGTCCACACAAAATCACTCATCCGGCGGGTGAGTTCCCAGGCTTCGTTGCTGGGTTCCCAACTGCGGTCTTCATTGTTTTTAGTAAATACCGCAAAAATGTAAGGCGTCTTATGACCGTTTACATACATCACTTCGCTGCGGCTGGCATCTACGGCGCCGTTTTTACTGGCCACAAATACACCGGGCGGAATTTTACTCAGGCCTTCTTCGTCCCAATAGTTGCGGCCCAGTATGCGCATCATTTTATCGCTGGCATGGCCATTGATCACTTCCCGTAGCAGCATTTTTTCAAA
>JADLHL010000277.1 GCA_020848815.1 Chitinophagaceae bacterium
CGACGGTAGTAGCAGCACCAAAGCATCCCCCGACAGGAGTCGGTACGAGATAAAGAAATGGGGTTCAGCATCATGAATGCTGAACCCCAAACTATAAACTAAAAACAGGAAATTGCTATCTCGGCATGCCCATCATCATCATGCGTTGGCCACTGCCGCTTTGTGCTGCGCCAAACTTGCTGAGGTTGAAGGTGAAGGTGAGCATGAAGTATCGCTTGAGTACCGTGTAGCGATTGTCTTCTACATAGTTGCCACTCGTTACACGGCTGATACCGGTGTTTTGGTTGAGCAAATCGTAGGCACGTAATCGAATTTCGCCCCGCTTGTTTTTCAATACCGACTTAGCAATGTAGGCATTCCACAACGTAAAGCTTTGGTTGAAGCCATCGGCACGGCCAGTGTTGGCAGTGAACGTAACATCGCTACCCAAGGTGAAATTTTTAGGTAAGTACCAGTTGGTTTCAAAAGTAGAGCTGTAGGTAAAGAAGTTGGTGTTTTGTGCTTCTTGCAACGAATAACGGGCACGGGTCCAGGCTACATTTCCACCGAGGCTTACATCAAACAATTCTTTGTAGTTGTAGTTGGCACTTACACCCTGCGACAGGTTGATATTACTGATTTTATTTTCGGCTTTGTTGAGCAGGTTAACATTTTGACTATACCCTGCACCGGTATTCAAATTGATATTGGCCCTGGTTTCGCCGAGTGGCAAAGGCAAGCCAATGCTCATGTTTACGTTGGCATTGAAAATACCATTCACGTTTTCGTAGGTGGTATAGCGGCCACCAAACTGGCCAATGCTATCGCTGTTCACAATGCCATTGAGTGTTTGACGAACGTTGGCAAACAAGAAAAAGCTCTTCATGGTGTAGGGGTCGAAACTGGAGTAGTTGGCCCTGAAATTGTTGGTGAAAGCCTGCTTCAAATTGGGATTACCCTTGGTAATGTTGAGCGGATCGCTGATGTCTTCAATGGGTTGCAACTGCGTAACCGAAGGGTTTTGCGTAGCACCGTTGTAAAACAACCGGAAGTTGCGGAATCGGTTTTTACCTATTTGTATTTGTGCAGAAGGTAAGATGTTGAAAAAGCTTTGCGAAATGGGTTCGGTTTTGCCTTGCACCAAACTGCTTAGTGTGGCCTGCTGTGCTTTGGCACCAATGCTGTAGTTCCAGCCGGTGCGGTTTTCTTTGAAAGTCAATCCGCCACCTGCGTAGGTATACTCATTATCAAAAAAGTTGGTGAGGCGGCTGTTTACTTTGTCGTAAGCCTGTGTACCGGCATTGTAGTCGAAAGTTTTTCTTTCATTGGTGCTCTCATTGGCACGATAAAACGCATTCAGCTCTATGATGGAGCGACGACTCATGGGCTCGGTATAACTCAAATCAACTCCATAATTACTGGCAATAGATTTGGTAGTATTTACCTGACGGATGGTATCTCTTGTAATATTCGAACCTTTGTAGCGGTTGTTGATGGTGAACTGGCTACCGTCGGCATCACTTTCGTTACGGCCAAAGTTGAGCTGTGCACTAAAAGTGCGGCCTGCACGGTCGAACTTGTGGCGCCACAATACAGTACCATTTACATTATAGCCATTGCTGTTGTTTTTGGTCAGGCTTTCGCCGTCGCTCAGCAAGTTGCCGCTGGAGCCAGTGGTGCTGTATGTTTTACGGGTTTCGCTTTCGGTATTTTGAAAAGAAACTGACGGACGAACAATGATAGAATTGCTACTGTCCATTTTCCAATCTACCGACATATTGATGCGATGATTGTTGTTGTTGCGCCCAGTGAAGCCGGGCTCTTTATAATTCTGTGTAGTATCACCAATGTAGCTCAGGCGTTGCAGGTCGTAGTTGTTTTCCAACTGTGTACCGTTGAAAAAATAACTGGTATTGAGGTCGAGTTTACTGCTCTTAAAATTGTTGTAGTTGAGGCCAATGGCTTGTGTGGCAGTTATACCTTGTGAGCCACCACCGGCACCCGCAATTGTAGCACCACCGCGGCCACCACCTGCAAAACCGCCACCGCTAAAACTCAACGCATCCATTACACTAAAGCCCTGCTGGTTGATGTTGTTGGCCTGGCCAATCAAAGAAATTTGCTCTCCTTTTTTAAAGCTATTGATGTTGGTATTGGTCTGATACCGGTTGTCGGTACCATAGCCGCCGGCGATTCTGCCAAACACGCCCTGGCGTTTATCATTCTTCAAGGTTAGGTTGATGGTGGGCTCTGTGTTACCATCATCAAAACCGGTGAACTCACTCTTGTCGCTTTTCTTTTCAAACACCTGCACTTTGTTTACCATATCGGCCTGCAGGTTTTTGGTAGCCAGTTTTGGGTCATCGGCAAAAAACTGTTTGCCATCTACCAGTATTCTTTTCACTTCTTGTCCGTTGGCTTTAATGGTACCATCGGATGCTACTTCTACACCGGGCAATCTTTTCAGCAGGTCTTCTACTACGGCATTGGGTTTGTTTACTTTAAAAGAGGCGGCATTAAATTCAACCGTATCACCTTTAATAGCTACGGGAGCAGCTACTACCGTAACACCATCGAGTGTAGCATTGCTGGTCATGGCAATTACGGGCAAATCAACTACAGGTTGCTCGTTGGTAATACTGAAGGTTTGTTGGAATTTATCGAAGCCGGTGTAAGTAATCAACAGCAGGTATTTACCCACTGCCAAACGGCTTATTTCGAATGAGCCGTTTTCTTTACTACGGCCAAACGTAACCAGTGTGCTGTCTTTAGCATCGAGAATGTTGATGGTGGCACTGGGCAAAAACTTTTTAGTGGCGGTGTCTATCACGTTGCCTTTTACCGTGCCAATTTTTCCCTGGCCTATGGCAGTAGCAGCCATCATCAAAAACACAAAACCCAACAGTGTACGAAACGACCTCATGTGTGTAGCTATTTTTTGCATAAGACGACAAAACTATATGCAGCTGGCCACAACAACGGTTAAGTGCCACAGAAGGATTGTTAATGAAGGTTAATGGCTACACCAACGGAGCATGCAGCGGACAAGAGGCGCCATTTTTGCAAAAGGTTACTGATTGAATTTGGCCGAAGGCCACCACTGCATCATTTTGCGCAGCAACAGCTGGCCGATACGGAGCAATAACACTGTAAGTAAAGCACCGCTTAGCAACCCGCCGCCTACGCCAATCAGTATTTTGTAGTCGCTACTGATTTGCCAATCAAATGCAGCATCGGACAAACACAATACTACCCAACCTGTAACGGCTGCAGTAGCCGGAATAACCAACCATAGCAATGCTTTGAAACCTGCACTAAACGACCGCTTCTGAAAGCCGTACAACGTGGCAACGGACACAATACCAGCCGCAGCCAATGCCAGAAAAATGGCGACTGCGGATAATATCAATATGAGCAAAGCTGCGCATACAGCAAAGAATACCAGCGAAAAAGCAATTAAAATAATGCCGAGGCCAATGGCATGCATGGGTCCTTCAGCTGCTACCTCTGCACTGCTTTGTGCACTAACAACTTGTGCCAGCAACATAGTAGCACAAACCAAAAAAATACTCAGTAAGAAATTTTTTTTAATCATTAGCTGAACAAATATTCGATTGAGTACAGGTAGAAAAAATTGGTGTGTGTTGAAATCAGGCTTAGCCTTCTTTTTCAACATTGGCCTTCAGCCAAAGCACTAAGTTTTCAAAATGAAGTTGCCCTGTGCTTACATCAATTATGATATCGTAAGCCTCTTGCTGTGTGGCGGTAAGTTTTATACCATACTCCAACAAAAGTGACAGCATACCAATAAGGCCAATTCTCTTGTTGCCATCTGTAAATGGATGATTCATAATAAGGCTTTCACACAATGCGGCAGCTTTTTCAATTGGACTTGGGTACAGTTCTTTGCCCTCAAAAGTTTGAAAAGGCCTTGCGATAGCTGACTCCAATAAGCCCAGGTCACGAATGCCATCTGAGCCTCCGAATTTTTCAACGGAAGCTATATGAAGCGCCAGGATATCTTTTATAGCAATCACTACTGCGCCAGTTTGGTCAGTGTTTGCTGGTACTGTTCAAAAATGGAGGCTGCATGCCGCGATAATTGCAATGGCTGCTGACCGGAAGTATTTTCAGACAACAGGCTCCACACTTTACGCAAAGTGGCAACATCCTGCACATCTTCTATTTTGTGCAATATCTTTTCCTTCAAACTCTCGAGTGCATAGGCATCTGCACCAGAGGGCTCCTGAAGCTGATCGTTGTTTTCAAAATTGCCTTCACTCATACAGGAGGTTTTATGTTACATCAAATTTATCCTTTTTTTCTGCCAGATCATAGCTCACTTTGAGGCTGACAAAATTGATTCAGACCTTACGCTTAGCTAAACAAATACTCAATATCATCCCTTGTGAGCTTCTTCACAAAGCCAGCATCATCGGCAATGAGCTCTTTGGCCAGCATGCGTTTCTTTTCCTGGAGTTGAATAATCTTGTCTTCCACGGTGTCTTTACAAATCATGCGGTAGGCAAAAATGTTGCGGGTTTGGCCAATGCGGTGTGTACGGTCAATGGCTTGCTGCTCTACTGCGGGGTTCCACCAAGGGTCTACAATGTACACGTAATCGGCTGCTGTAAGGTTGAGACCTACGCCACCAGCTTTCAGCGAAATAAGAAATACCCTGCACTCCGGATTATTCTGAAAATTGTCGATCGCTTTCTGCCGGTCTTGAACGCTGGTGCTACCGTCGAAGTATTCGTACTGCACTCCCAGCTCCTCCAGTTTTTTGCGTATAAGTGCCAGCATACCCAAAAACTGAGAAAATACCAATGCCTTGTGATCACTTATATTTTCTGTAATCTCCCGGCCTAATTCTTCCAGCTTTATGCTGTGGTTGGGGTACTGCTCATCATCTTTTAAAATGGCGGGGCTGTCACAAATCTGCCTGAGTTTCATAAGGCCCTGCAAAATGGTAAGCTGGCTGCGTTCCATGCCCTGCTTTTCTATTACGCCCAATACTTTATCTCTAAAGTCATTTCTGTAGGCATCATAAATATTGCGTTGTGCATCGCCCATTTCGCAATACAAAACCGTTTCTGTTTTCTCCGGCAAATCTTTGGCTACTTGTTCTTTGGTACGGCGCAGTATGAATGGAAAAATGAGTTTACGTAAATGCTCTTTTTGCTCTTGCTCACCAAATTTGTCGATGGGTGTTGCAAATTCATTGCGGAAGAAATCGCTGCTGCCAAGCAAGCCAGGATTCAGGAAATTCATTTGCGCATAAATGTCGAACGTATTGTTTTGCAGCGGTGTACCACTCATGCAAATGCGGTGCTTGCTTTGCAGCAAGCAAGCAGCACGTGCCACTTTGCTGTTCGGATTTTTAATAGCCTGGCTTTCGTCGAGTATCACAAAATCAAAAGGAATTTCTTTCATCAAAATCAAATCACTCCTGAGTGTGCCGTAGGTGGTGATGATGATATGATGTGGCTCCAGCTCTTTCAGTTCTCTTGATCGGTTGGCACCATGATGAATGAAATATTCCATCTTCGGTGTAAACTTCTTGATTTCATTTTCCCAGTTGTAGAGCAGT
Source organism: Chitinophagaceae bacterium (assembly GCA_020848815.1). Lineage (GTDB taxonomy): Bacteria > Bacteroidota > Bacteroidia > Chitinophagales > Chitinophagaceae > Phnomibacter. Next base: position 5,570 of record JADLHL010000277.1, read on the forward strand.
GTAGTCGGGCACACCACCAATGCTTTCAGTCCGCCGGTTTTATTTTCAAAATATTCGAGCATGGTGAGTGCCTGAATGGTTTTACCCAAACCCATATCGTCGGCCAAAATGCCGCCACATTCTGCATCTTTCAAAAAATTAAGCCACTGAAAACCTGACACCTGATAAGGCCTGA
>JADLHL010000278.1 GCA_020848815.1 Chitinophagaceae bacterium
AACTCGACATCATGATGATGTGCGATTGGGCCTCCCGAAACATTTCCAGATAGCTGCGGGTAATTTGCACATGGCCTCGTACCCAATCATTTCTGCGAACCCTTACGGGCATGCAGTTATGCAGGCTGGCGTCACAGTCAAATTGTTGAGCAGTCAGTCTTTTTTTTCGGCTCACATCCCGCTGCCAAATACGAAGGCAAACGACATCGAGTATAGCAGCCGCTGGACCTTCGCAGTACAATGCCCAATCGAGCCAGGCAGGGTCGTTGGGCAAATCATTGTACCGGTTGCTGATGTTGACACCACCTACCAAACAGCGTTGCGCATCGGCCACTACCACTTTGTGGTGCAGCCTGCGACCGAGGTATACATGTTGGATATTGGCTACGCTGCTAAACCAACGAAAATGAACACCCGCTGCTTCCAGTGCGGCAGGCCAGCTTTGTTTCCAGCCTTCAGACCCATAGCTATCGAGCAATACATATATTGCTACACCACGACCCGCAGCTGCTATAAGGGCTTGTGTAACCTGCTGCCCTGTTTCGTCATTTTCATAAATGTATGTTTGTAGGTGGATGCAATTGCTGGCACCATCAATCATAGTAATCAGCTTATCAAAATAAGTTTTGCCACCATGCACCAATTGCACGGCATGGTTGTGATGATACTGACTCAATAAAAACTGATGGCGGTTGCGTTTCATGATGCGGTTGCCATGAAGGTACTATGCAAAAGAAAAAGTTTGGGTGACTATTGCTGCTTCACTGTCCACTGCTGTTGTAGCAGCCCATTTATTTTTTGCTGGCTGGTTTTGGAAAGCACTGGTTTCAGTCCGTCTTGCCGTGTGAGGCTCCATTGAAACAACAGGCTTTCATCTTCTGCTTGTTTGTATTGCAGGTCTTTGTTGCTATCCCGTAGGCAGGTTAGCAACAGAGAGTTGCTGGCTTCTATGTACTGCCAATGATTGAGGTGTAAACCTTTGGGTGTTATCCTGCGGAAATGTTTGCCTGTTCTGTTGCTGATGAATAATGAAGCACCGTCATTGTCGTCATACTGTCCATCTTTATTCAGGTCATCGGTAATGCATTGATAAAGAATGACAGAGTCTAATGCGTTAGGATAGTCACTTGCTGCTTTTGCTTCGGTAGCAGTAAGAATGATGCGCTGATCAGTAAGCAAATGTTGTTCGCCGGTACGGCTATTGTAAAAAAGAATATTCCAGCAAACCGTTGTTTCTCTGCTGCCATACAGCGAAATCTTGCTGTCTGATTTGTCGACTGAACTGCCATTGAGGTAGAGTTTCATCATCATCCAACCGCTGCTGTCTATTTCGTCTATGCTCCAGTTGTTGGTAGCCACGGGTATCACTTCTGCACTGCTTACTACAGTATCTGTCACGAATTCAGTTGCTGTGTTGTTATTGTTGTTGTTCTCCACCGGTGTTTCCTCACGGCCATTGCTACAGGCAAGCAGCAGGCTGGCGAATGTGGCTACAAAAAGTTGTTTCATGCAGAAAGTTTGTTCGCCTAAATATAAGTTCGTTACACTTTTCGTTTTCCCAACGAAATGACAAATGGTAAGCTATGCCTGCTTTTGCTGCCATGGCCAATGGATAGGTTGTCGTTGCTTTTTGGCAGGCCGTGCTTTTTTAATAAAAATGTAGCGGGCCGACAATCCGGTCTGGCTGTCGAAGGTTTGCCAACCGCCTTTGATGTTAACGGCTGGTTTGTAATCGGCACTCAGTAGTAGCTTGCCGAGTTTGATTTCGAGGCCAGCAATTACCGTGGCACCATACAGCAATTGATTGTTGCTGTTCGATTCGGGGTTGCGCCGTCCCCAGTGTCCAAAATGCGGACCAGCCCCGGCATAGAGGTTAAAGCCTTTGCCTGCTAAAGGGAAATGTTTTTCCAGCAAGAGAGTGCCGGTGGTTTGGCGATGTAAAATGCGCTGTTGCAGCAAGGTTTCTACCGTTACATTTTTTGACACCTGTTGTTGTAGGGTAAGACCAATATCGCCGCCCAATCTGATGCCAGCAGCAGTGCTGTATTGTTGGGCAAAACCTTGGGTAAAAACAACGCCGAACAACAGCAGCATTCCAATTCGCATCATGTTTTTCGTTTCTGTAAAAACGAATCATGATGGGTGCATGATACAATGCAGATGATATAGTTTGGTTAAAGGCTATTGGTTTTACATGAACAGCTGAAGCTAATGTTGAGTAGAACATAGGGTTGTCGGATAAAACATAAGGCATCATTACAATATCATGCTGTACTCAATCCCGAAGGGATGGCATGATTATAGAACACGTACGGCCTTAATGTAAATGAACCCCGAAGGGGTGTCATAAGAAGTTGGTATATGCCACCCCTTCGGGGTTTGAATAACATGGATCGCTACCGCTACAATCCTTTCACCCCTTCGGGGTTATTCAATTCTCTTGAATGAAGATTCTCTTCGAAATTCAATCCACCAAACCAAAGCAATGCCAGCTACATAGCACCACATATCGGCCCAGGCAAAATCGGTACCAATAATGGTGCGGGCCAGCAAATTGTGTTGTAATCCCAATAGGCGAACCAGCTTGAGGTATTGCAAGCCTTCGATGGCAAATGCAAACATTAATACTGCTATGGCGGTGCTGCGCCATGGCAAAGAAGGCTTCACCGATTTGACGCTGCAATAGATAAGGATGACCACCAACACATCGCCCAAGTATGGCCGCACAAAGCGGTCGTGTACAAACAGGGCAATGGCTATTTCTATCAGCAATAGCAATACCGCAGCAATGGCGTATTGCCCTCGGGAGAAGCCTGATAGATTTGCCATGTTCATAGCAACGAATATAACGGAAACCGATTGGCGCAAAAACAACAACGCCGACCAATGGCCGGCGTTGTATCGTATTATTCTAGCAGGTCTTTATTGCAGCAATACGCCGCTGGTTACCTGTACTTTGTCTTTCATCAGTTCTTTTACAGTAGCTACAATGGCGTTGGCGTCGTAACCGCATTCAGCATGCAGCTCTTTCAGTGTGCCGTGCTCTACCAGGCGATCGGGAATACCCAGCATTTTCACCTGAGCACTGTAACCATGCTGTGCCATAAATTCCAGAATAGCACTGCCGAAACCGCCAATAGTGGTGCCGTCTTCAATGGTTACAATTTTGCTGTATTTGCTGAATACTTCGTGCAGCAAGGCTTCATCCAATGGCTTGGTAAAACGCATATCGTAGTGGCCGGGGTTGATGCCGTATTGATGCAGTTCTACGATGGCACTTTTGGCAAAATTGCCAGGATGGCCAAAGCTCAGAATCGCTACATCTTCACCATCTTTCAGCTTGCGGCCCTTGCCAATTTCGATGGCTTCAAATGGCGTCCGCCATTCAGGCATTACACCTTCGCCACGGGGGTAGCGAATTACCATGGGCAGCGTGGTGCTTTCCAGTTGTGAGGTGTACATCAGGTTGCGCAATTCCTGCTCATTCATCGGGGCACTGATGATCATGTTGGGAATGCAACGGAAATACGGTATATCATAAGCACCATGATGCGTAGGGCCATCTTCGCCTACCAAACCGGCACGGTCGAGGCAAAGCGTCACCGGCAGTTTTTGAATGGCAATATCATGCACCACCTGATCGTAGGCTCTTTGCATAAAGCTGCTGTAGATATTGCAAAACACCCGCATGCCTTGTGTAGCCAAACCGGCACTCACAGTAGCGGCATGTTGTTCGCAAATGCCCACGTCGATGGCACGGTCAGGCATTTTCTCCATCATAAACTTGAGCGAAGAACCGCTGGGCATAGCCGGCGTAACACCCCAAATTTTGGGATTCATTTCAGCCAGTTCAATGATGCTGTGGCCAAACACGTCCTGGTACTTGGGCGGCTGTGGCGTATTGAATTTTTTCTTGACGATTTCGCCGGACACTTTATCAAACAAACCGGGAGCATGCCACAAGGTTTGGTCTTTTTCGGCCAGGGCATAGCCTTTGCCTTTTACCGTAACAATGTGCAGGATTTTTGGTCCCGGAATTTTCTTCAGGTCTTCCAGCGTATCTACCAGCTTAGCTATGTTGTGCCCGTCGATGGGGCCAAAATAGCGGAGCTTCAATGCTTCAAACAGGTTGCTGCTGCTGCTGATGGCACCTTTAATGCCTTCTGCCACTTTGTGGGCCATGGCACGGGTAAAGCTTTTGCCCACTGGCAGTTTGCCAATGGCATTCCACACGTCATCTTTCAGCTTATTGTAGGTTGGGCTCAGCGAAATGTCTGTCAGGTATTCTTTCAACGCACCCACATTGGGGTCGATGCTCATACAGTTGTCGTTGAGGATGATGAGCATATCTGCGTCGCTGACACCGGCGTGGTTCATGGCTTCGAAAGCCATACCTGCGGTCATGGCGCCGTCGCCAATCACGGCCACGCTTTTGCGGTCTTCGCCCTTGTACTTAGCGGCCAGGGCCATGCCCAAGGCTGCAGAAATAGAAGTAGAACTATGGCCTACGCCAAAAGTGTCGTATTCGCTTTCGCTGCGTTTGGGGAAGCCGCTCAGCCCTTTGTACTTACGGTTGCTGGGAAAAATATCGCGGCGACCGGTGAGTATTTTATGGCCGTATGCCTGATGGCCTACGTCCCATACCAGCTGGTCGTAAGGCGTATTGTATACGTAATGCAATGCCACAGACAGTTCTACCACACCAAGGCTGGCACCAAAGTGGCCACCGTGCACACTTACCACGTCAATAATGTATTGGCGCAGTTCATTGCACACCTGATGTAGTTGCTCACGGCTCAATTTTTTCAAATCGGCCGGGCTGTCTATTTGTTTGAGTAATGCTCCGGGAGTTATTTCCATGCTCATGTGGGTACGAAAAGGCGAAAATAGGTAATAGTTTTTGCTGAGAATTCAAGCAATCGGTTAAACAGACTTTTACAAATAAAGTTTAGTTGCCTCCGAACTGCTATGATAATTGTCAGCAGGATGGGTGCTTTACGTTACCTCGGGGCCTTGCGTTTAATGCGGATGGTACCGTTGGTGGCCAGGCTGCTGAAGAGGTTGAGGTCGTACCGTTGGGTGCCGGCGTATACAATGCAGAGGGCGGTATTGGGGGGTATTTCGCCCAGGTTTTCGGCAAAAAGGGCTATTTCGTTTTCGCCGGTGGCGAGTACCAATGGTATTTCTATAGGAGTGAGGCCCAGCAGTTTGTGCTCCGCTACCGGCTGCCGGTTGAAGAAAACCGACACCGTATCGAAATCCATTTTTCCATTGTCGTACAGGTGCAGCATAATGGTATCAGTATCCACTTCAATCAGCGGGCCTTTTACAAAAGTTCGCTGCTGCAGTGCCGAAACGGAGGTGGGCACTTGCCGCTGTTGGCTGAGACCTGTGTCGGCATTTTTGGCGGCTATTACAGGAATGGCGGCTACAGCACCCGCCTGTGTTTTTTTGAGGCTGGCTGTAGGTTGGGGCTTGGCTTTTTGTAGACTGATATTAATAATGGGGCAACCGTAGCGGTAGTTTTCCAGTGGGTTGAGCTGGCCATACAGTACGCTGTCGGGCCCGTTGGTATACAGGGTGAGGGAGCCGTCCATTTGGCAATCGGGGGCATTGTTGTCTTTGGCAAAAAAGCTGATGAGCTTGAAGGGGCTGAACTCAATGGTGCCCGATTCGGGCCAGTACACACCGCTAACCTTGGTGCTGTATTCGTGCTGGCCAAAAAAGTAATTGAGGGTACCGGTAATGTTGTTGCCTTTTTTCAGCAAAATGAGTTCGCAGAGGTAAGTGTTGTAGGTGAGGCCGGCCTTCGATTCGCCGCGGCCATACCAGCTGCCGGTAATCACATACTGTGCCGGAGCAGCCTGCAGCAGCAGGCCCAACATCAGGGTAAGGAAAAAATAACGCATCATGGGGTTGCCAGTACAATTTAAACGCCAAACCCCGCACAGCCACCAAATATTAATAAAGCATTGGGGAAAAGACCTGCCGGAAAAGCCGCAAACAACTACAATGAGCACTGAATTTCAGCGGGTTGTTGGGGCTTTGGGTAAAGAAAATTGAAGGGGAAGGTTAGCCGTCCCGTTTTTTATTGCATTTTTGTTGCACACTCAATGCGAATGAAGCACAGGCTGTACGACATATTTGTAGAGAGGAAGCAGAAAGGCCAAAAGAGTTTTGCCGTGCTGATTGATCCCGATAAAGTGAACCGCAACGGTCTTGATGAGCTGGTGCGGTTGGCTATTGATGCGAGGGTCGATTATTTTTTGCTGGGTGGCAGTCTGGTCATCAGCAACCATTTGGATGATTGTGTGCAGCACATCAAAGCACAAACCGATATCCCCGTTATTCTTTTTCCCGGTAGCCCCAGTCAGGTAAGCAAGTATGCCGATGCATTGTTGTACCTCAGCCTCATCAGCGGTCGCAATCCGGAGTTGCTCATTGGTCAGCATGTGATAAGTGCACCGGTAGTAAAACAAAGCGGGCTCGAAATAATGCCCACGGGTTATATGGTCATTGATGGTGGTGCGCCAACAACGGTATCGTACATTTCGAATGCAGCTCCCATACCTGCCGATAAAAATGAGATTGCTATGTGCACTGCCATGGCCGGCGAAATGCTGGGCATGAAACTCATTTATATGGATGCTGGTAGCGGTGCCCGCAAGCCCATTACCGAAAGCATGATTGAAAAAGTGGCCGGTACCATTGAAGCACCGTTGATTATTGGCGGCGGCATTACCGAGCCCGAAAAAGCGTATCGCAATTGCAAGGCCGGCGCCGACGTGATTGTGGTGGGCAATGCCATTGAAAAAGACCCATTGCTGATAAAAGAGATTGCTGCTGCCATTCATAGCAGCCGCGTAAATGCCTGACCGTTATCCGGCATTTTATTCCATTTATTTATATCTACTTGTTGTAAGTGCTAAGCACCTGTTAATTGCAGGCTTGGTATAACTGCACATTATGCAAAAGAGGCTGGGTTGCGCATCTCAAGCACACATGCGTTTGTAATTTTCCCATCCATCACTTTCAAAAATGTATCGATTATGAAGCAAGTAATGACAATTGTGCTACCACTCATTGTATTGAGTAGTTGCGTTACAGTAAGGCAAAATGAAGTTGGCGTAAAAAGAAGAACCGGTACTATTGAAGACAAAGTACGCACCAGTGGAATGTATTCTGTTGGCCCATGGTCTAGTATTATCAAAGTGCCTATTAGTACTATCAATCTCGCCACCAACGCAGACTTGCCAACTAAAGAAGGCCTCACCGTACAAAGTGAAATGAGCATTTTGTACCGCATCGATCGGGCAAAAATTCCTGACCTGCTCAGGAACGTGGGCGAGAATTATGAAGAAGTAGTGATATCTCCCGTGTTCAGAAGCGTGGTACGGGATGTAAGTGCCCGTTTTATGGCGAAAGATTTACACACAGCAGAGCGGGCCACCATTGAAAAAACCATGCAGGCCGACATGGCCAAATACCTCGAACCCAGAGGCATTATTGTAGAAGGCGTGTTGCTGAAAAGTGTGAAGCTACCGAAAGAATTAACCATGGCTATTGAAGAAAGATTGCGGTCTGAGCAGGAAGCATTCAGGATGCAATTTGTGCTCGACAGAGAGCGGCAGGAAGCAGAGCGTAAAAAGCTGGAAGCTGCCGGCATCAGAGATGCGCAAAAAATCATCAGCGAAGGATTGAACCCCTTGCTCATACAATGGCGGGCTATTGAAGCTTTTAAAGAGCTGTCAAAAAGCAACAATGCCAAAGTGATTATTACCGATGGTAAAAGTCCTTTTCTAATGCAAGCCGATCCTGTTGTTTCCGGCAAGTCACCTGCTGTCAGTCAATAAAAAAGGTTGCTTACCCTTCCTTTTCATGCGGAATGCCTTGTTGGCGTTCCGCTTTTTTTATTCCACCACCAAAGCCCCGCACCCAAACCAATAATGAGCAATCCGCCCAAACTTGCTTGCCATTTTTGCATAAACCCGTAGTACAGTATCCATGCATTGATGAGTAAAAACAGCATGGGTGTAACAGGATAACCCCATGTGCGGTAGGCGGGTTGTAAATGAGCATGCTTGCGTCGTAAAATAAATACGCCGGCTACCGTAAGGCTGGTGCTCAGGCTCAGGGTAAAACCAATTATGTCAATCACCAGTTGAAACTGATTAAACAGCACAAGCACCAACGCAATGAGGCTTTGTGCCACAATGGCTATGCCGGGTACGCCGTGCTTGTTGATGCGCCCCAACACTTGCAGGGCTTGTACTTCGTGGCCAAACCTGGCCGTAACTCTTGGGCCGGCAAAGGTCATGGCACTAATAGTGCTGATGAGAGAAATGGAAATGATGATGCCAAACAATTGGGCGCCATTGCTTCCGAGCATGTATTGTGCGGCTACAAATCCTACTTCAAGCTGGCCTTGCAAAGCACTCACAGGAGCGGCATACAAAAACGCATAATTGATGCATAGGTACAGCAACATCACCAGCACACTGCCAATGATAAGCGCCAATGGTAAGTTGCGGCCGGGTTGTTTTATTTCGCCGGCTATATAGCTGGCCGCATTCCAACCGGTATACGCATAGCTTACCCAATACAAATTGGTCACGAAGTTTGGATTGCTGAAGATTTCCTGCCAGCCGGCTTTGCTTGGTGCTACGTTGATGGGTTGCGGATGCATCACACTCAGACCGCTGATGATGAGCAGCAGCATCACGCCCACATTGAGCAGTGTACTTACCTGCTGAAACCTTGCTCCCAACGAGGTTTTGTACGCATGTATAGCAGTAATGCAAAGCAGTGCCAACACACCGGTTGCCAATACAGGCAATGTTGGAAATACACTGTGCAAATAGTTGCCCAATGCAATGCACACTGCCGCTACAGGTGCTGCAAAGCCTACAATTGCACTGATCCATCCGCTGAGAAAGCCCAGTAACGGACTATAGAGTTGTGATAAAAAATTATACTCGCCGCCATTCTGCGGAAAGGCAGCGCCCAGCTCACCATATACCAGGCTGCCACACAGCGCCACCAAACCACCCACTACCCAAAGCATCAGTACGGCAAACAAGCTCTGCATGTTTTGTAACTGAAAACCAAGGCTGGTGTAAATGCCACTGCCAACCATGTTGGCCACTACCAAACTAATGGCCGTAGCAAGCCCAAGCGAACGGGTTGTAGCACTCATGTAAACAACATCTTGCTATTCGTGGCGGCCTTCGGTATACTGCCGGAAACTTTCCAATATAGCGCCCCAGCCGGCGTATTGCAATTCAAAACTGTTTTCATATTCCGGATCGAAAGATTCGTGTACCTGTGTGCCCGTATCTGTTTCCGTGAAAGTAACGTTGACCTTGCGGCCATCCTCCATGTGATAAGCCAGGCGGGTAAAAGGTTCTACCACATCAAAAGTGCCGATAAAATTAAATCCCATGCTACCATCTTTGGCTTCCATGCGGTGGGTAAAAGTACCTCCTACCCGCAGGTCGGCTTCGGCATGTGGTGTATGCCAGTCTTCGGATGCCTGATTCCATTGCGTAACGTGTTCGGGCTGGGTAAAGCACTGCCATACGGTTTCAATATCCGCCAGTACATGGGTGCTAATGTGTATCTGAAAATCTTCCGACAACGCTTTTACTATAGCCAATGCTTTGGGAAACATATCTTCAAATGGCCCGCAGTATGCTTCCAATGTATCTACCGACACATGCAGCTTGGAGCCCGTAGCTGTTGCCTCCAATTGATACGCCTCGGTTGTATCTGACCAATTTTCCGGAGGAGACGTTTCTTCAAAATCTACTACTTCGCCCAAGTGTTTGAAACGCATGCTGTGTGGGGCTTCCATCTCCACAATATCGGCATACATGCCGCGGCCGCCCGGCGATAAAAAATGTACCCGGCTGCCTGGCTGCCAGGTGCTCACCGCATAAGAACCTTCGCAAAAAGCGGTTGTCCATTTACGGTAGAGCTCATCGTTCCAGAGCACAAACCAAACGGTATCGGGTGCGGCATTGATGTCAATGGAAAAAGAAAGTGTTTGCATAACAGTTGGTTGATGGATGGGCCGAAAAATACAACGCCATGCTGTAAGAAATGCATGACATTGTAAAAAAGAAAATTACAGGGTGGCTGGTGCTGGTACAACAATATGTTTGTTGTTATCGATCATCGGAATCATTTCGCCGTTGCTACGCATGCTTTGCAACTCTTTCATGCCGCGGCGAAGTACATCATCCAAATCGGTGCTAAGTTCCGTCAATTCTTCTTGCGTAAATGTGCGTGGTTTACGTTTATTGATGAATTTTAAAAGCCGCTCCATTCGCTTGATATCTGCCGGGTCTACCTGTACCAATGCTACCCCGGCTTTAATGCCACCCATTTGCGGTTGTGCCTCTATAAAATAAACCTTGCCTGCTTCGAGATGCCCGCTGATGAACGACTTGTTTTCTGAACGTGCCCAAAATATATGTGGCCCCGGTGCACATTCGTACAGCATGTATTTTTCGCCATTGAAACGGCCAATGACCTGTGCACTGTCGAAAAAACTAAAGTTGATGAGTGCCCCTAAGCCCGATGGGCGAAGAAAATACACAAGGGCTTTGTCGGCCGGGGCTTCCTTCATGCCCTGTGCCATGGCTGCATGCATGCTCAGCAGTAGCAGGGGTAATACATACAAATGCTTTCTCATACGCCTCACTTTTTAGGTGCTTCAAAAGTAGCCAGCGTTTGATACAACCCCACACCGTTGCTACAGTTACTAAGCCCTTTGTAACATCGCCATTTGGCTTGTGGCAAAAGACGATTGTCAGGGTAGTTGATACTGCTGAAAAAAATCCCAGAGCAAATCGTTGGCATTGATGGCGGTGGAAGGTATATCGGAGCTGGGGCCGCCGGGCAATCCTCCGGGCCAGCCGTGGCCGCCATCGTTGGTAAGGTAAAAATGAATGCTGCTGTTGTTGCTGCAGCTCAGCCATTTTGTAAGGCTGTAGCTGCTGTTGCTAAAGCTCAGCTGGTTGGGGTTGGTGCATCCGTTTTTGCCCGACCACACGGTAAATACGGAATCGAGTGGCGGCACTGAAATGCCGGTTACTCCATTGCCTACACCACCCTGATAAGGCACATGCTGGTCGAGTTTGGAATGCATGTGCAAAATGGGTACTGGCCTTGCGGGGTTGCATGGGGTAGACATCACCATACTGCAACCATTGGGTGCAATGGCGGCAATTTTATTGGATAGTTCGCAGGCAAGGCGGTAGCAAAGCATGCCGCCATTGGAGTGGCCTGTGGCGTACACTTTTTTGGGATTGATCTTGTAATCGGCCAGCAGTTTATCAATGAGTTGGCTGATGAATTTTACATCGTCCACTTTGTTGTTCATGGCAGAGCCGCAGCAGCGGCCAGCATTCCAGGTGTTGATGATGCCGGTACCATCGGGGTACACCACAATGAAACCGGAGGCATTGGCTTTGGGGGTGAGCCTATTGGTGCTTTCGAACTGGGCACCACTGCCACCGCCGCCGTGCAGGGCTATCACCAGCGACAAATTGCTGGCTTCGTAGTAATTGGGTGGCAGGTTGACGGTGTAGGTGCGGGTGAGGCCGTCTACGGATATGCTGCTGTTGAAGCGGTATACTTTGGGGGTAGTAGGTGTGTCATTTTTTTTGCAGGCGGCCAGCAACAGTAGCAGGCCGGCGAGGTAGCAGGTGATTTGGTTTTTCATAGGAGGGTAAACGAGGATAGGTGGGTAAGACGGGCAAATGTGCGGAATGTTTAAACAGGAGGGAGATGACAGGGTAATACGAAAATGACTTGCATAAATACAATTACGTTTGAGTAAGATGTTGGTTGAGGTGTGTTGTTCAGCTGATGGGCTGCCGGATGCGGAGGGCCACGCTGCAGGCGTGGGTGGCCCCAACGCAGTGGGGGCACGGCACCCCGAAGCAGCCGGAACTGCTGTTGCTCAGGGCGATGCGGCTCACGGCCCCTTTCACAAAACTTTTTCGGTTGCTTCAAGAAAAAGGGGCAAAGCATGGAAA
>JADLHL010000279.1 GCA_020848815.1 Chitinophagaceae bacterium
AGTGACACTTAAAATGATCGAAAGGCTCAAGACATTCATTGCAGGTATAAAAAGCCTTGCAGGCAGTGCTGCTGAATGCACTCACCAAATGCGTGTTGCTACTGCCACACCGGGGGCAAAGCACTACTGTATTTTCCAGCAAAGCCGCATCACTGCTTTTACCCACAGGTGGCGCTATGCCGTATTGCCGCAGTTTTTCTTTGGCAGTGTCCGTCATCCAGTCTGTCGTCCATGCTGGTGATAGCACTTGCGTAATGCGGACATTGCTGATGCCGTGTTCCAATAACGTCATGCGTATTTGTGCCCGAATCATATCGGTGGCAGGGCAGCCCGAATAGGTGGGTGTAATCAACACTTCCCACTCCCCTGTCGCTTCCTGCCATTGCACACCCCGCAGCATGCCCATTTCAGCAATCGTGAGCACCGGTATTTCCGGATCGACCACTGTTTGCAGCAAGGCAGTTAATGATTCGTATGTAACAGACGGTTTGATGTTTGTTGTTTTTTGTTTGTGGTTTGTGGTTCTAAAGCTAAGATGGTCTCACCTTCTGCTCATGAATTCAAATTATAGAACGCTTTATTCCCCCTTTAGGGGGCTAGGGGGTTACTAAAACTACCACTCACTATTCGGATAAGCCCGTTGCAAATACTGCATTTCTGCCAGCAGGTATCCCAGGTATTCGGTATGACGGCCATGCAGGCCACCGGTTTGAAAAGCCCCCTCCCGGCCTCCCCCGGCGGGGGAGGAGATGGTAGCCTCTGCAAGTGTTTGTTGCACTTCGCTCATCCAGGTTTTCTTAATAGCTACATAGTCTACCCAGCCTTGTTCATAAGGCGGCACTTCAAACAGTTCGCCGGTAAATGGCCAACAAGCCTGCAATGCCTGCTGCATGCGTTGATGGCTTTCTGTTGTACCATCACCGAGGCGCAATATCCATTCGCGGCTCCACCGCAGGTGATAGGTTACTTCCTTCAAACTTTTAGCAGCAATGCCCCTCACTTCTTCATCTGCATTGTGTTGCAACTGCTGCATCAATGCATGCTGGTAGGCACTAAAGAAAAACACCTTGCACACGGTAAACGCCCAATCACGACCAGCAGGCAAAGCATTGGGTAATTCTACCAGCAGGTGATTCTTGAATTCATGTTCCAACCGGAGCATGGCAAGGCTGTCTTCTGTGGCCCCATCACCAATGATGCTGGCCGCATACTGATACAACAGGCGGGATTGCCCAAGGTAATCCAGCGCAATATTGGTGAGGGCAATATCCTGCTCCAGCACAGGCCCATGGCCGGTCCATTCGCTCAGTCTTTGGCTCATTACCAACGCATCATCTGCCAAGTGCAACAAGTATTCTTTCATTGTTTCGTTCTTAAACTCCCCTTTAGGGGTTGGGGGTTACATGTGTTTCACCTCATCCGGCAAATCATAGAAAGTAGGATGCCGGTACACTTTATCACTGGCGGGGTCGTACATACTTTCTGCTTCATCGGGGTTGCTGGCGTGGATGTGTTTGCTCTCCACCACCCATATGCTCACCCCTTCCATGCGGCGGGTGTACACATCCCGTGCATTTTCGATGGCCATTTGCGCATCGGCTGCATGCAGGCTGCCCACATGCTTGTGATCGAGGCCCTGCTTGCTGCGGATGAAAACTTCCCAGAGCGGCCACTCGTTGGCATTCGCCTTCGCTTCCTGCTGACCACCAGCAGCTTCTCTGTCACCGTAATCGCCGTACCTGTTCATCTTAATTGTATGGTCCATATTAAATGATGATTTATGAATGATGAATTATGAATGCTTGGCAGCATCCAAACGACTTTTCACTGTTTTAACTGAAGCAACGAAAATGGATAGCAATTCATTGGACTCTTTCGTAATGGGCGATAGATCTGTTTTGTCAGTTAAAATATTGGACTCGTCAATCATTTCCAACCAAAACAAAGTCTCATCTGCTTCTTCAATAACCGTTTCCATTTTGGAAATAAAATCCTTATCACTCTTAGCACGGCAAGCAGCCCGATAATTTGCTGCCACAGAAGTTGCAGACCTTATAATCTGATCAGTAAACGTCCAACCTACCCTGTTATGCGGCAACTGCTCTGCAAGTTTGATAATTGATAATGCAAACTTTTTTGTGCGTTGTTTCAGGTCATCTCCCTTCATGCGATTCCTTTGAATTTTAATTCATCATTCTTAATTCATAAATCATCATTCCGCATTCCTCATTCCGCATTCCTCATTCCTCATTCCTCATTCCTCATTCCTCATTCCTCATTCCGCATTCCGCATTCCGCATTCCTCATTCCGCATTCATCATTCCCCATTCCTCATTCCTCATTCCTCAAGCCACTTCCTTTTTCAAACGCACTTTATTGGCGTAGGCTTTCGCTGCATCCCGCACCCAAGCCCCATCATCCCAGGCTTTGCGTCTTGCATCCAACCGTTGCTGGTTGCAGGGGCCGTTGCCTTTCAGCACCTGCCAAAACTCATCCCAGTTGATGGCGCCAAAATCGTAATGCTTACGTTCCTCGTTCCAGCGCAGGTCGGGGTCGGGCAGCGTCATGCCCAGCAGTTTGATTTGCTCGGCTATCACGTCTACAAAACGCTGGCGCAGCTCATCGTTGGTAAAACGTTTGATTTTCCACTGCATGCTTTGCTGCGTGTTGGGGCTTTCATCATCGGGCGGACCAAACATCATGAGGCTGGGCCACCACCAGCGGTTAATGGCATCCTGACACATCGCTTTTTGTGCATCGGTACCCTTGCTCAGCACCAGCAGTGTATCAAAACCCTGGCGCTGATGAAAACTTTCCTCCTTGCACACCCGTATCATGGCCCGGCTGTAAGGGCCGTAGCTGGTGCGGCACAGCGGCACCTGATTCATTATGGCGGCGCCATCTACCAGCCAGCCAATGGCACCCATATCGGCCCAGCTCAGCGTGGGGTAGTTAAAAATGGAAGAGTATTTCGCTTTGCCCGTATGCAGCTGCGTTATCATTTCATCGCGGCTGATGCCCAGCGTTTCGGCAGCGCTGTACAGGTACAGGCCGTGGCCCGCTTCGTCCTGCACTTTGGCCATGAGTATGGCTTTGCGCTTGAGGCTTGGGGCACGGGTTATCCAGTTGCCTTCGGGCAGCATGCCTACGATTTCGCTGTGGGCGTGTTGGCTTATCTGGCGGATGAGCGTTTGCCGGTATGCCGGCGGCATCCAGTCTTTCGGTTCAATTTTAATGTCACGGTCAATCTTCTCCTGAAACCGTGCTTCCAAGGGAGCAATGGCCATAGCAATCCGTTTAGTGGCCGTAAAAATACAGGGATTGCTGTCAAAAACTAACGCTTGTTAGTTTTTGGAAAAGCTTTGGGGCTGTGGGCTGCCACAAAATGGCGGCTGTGGTTCGGTGCCCTTTGGCTCCGCTGCGCTGCGGTGCCGGCCAAAAGCGCCGGCACTACCCGCCAGTCATCCGCAGCCCATCAGCTGAAGTGCAGGCAGCAGCAAGCGAACCCGCCCTGGTTCGTGGCTCACGAAACGGCTTACATGCGTTGTTGGTCAGCGACCAACTACGGCAGCAACCCTTTTTGTGAACGTTTTTTTATTTCCAAACAAAACGTTCACACATTTTTCGTTCACCGTTTTGTGGAAGAAAATTTTTTTTCAAAAAAAACGTACACACTTTTTTCGTTCACAGTTTTGTGGACGTTTTGTTTTGTTGATTTTTTTTGTACACAACTTCTCTTCCACAATTGGTGGCCCACGAACCGGAACACATGCGTTGTTGGTCAGCGACCAACAACGGCGGAGCGACCAACAACGGCGGGCAGCCAGCTTCGGCAGCCTTTGCAACTATGCCCGTCACCCATTTCCAAACAATCTTTACTTTCACTCACTACTAACCGCTAAATACCAACAGAGCTTTGAGCAATACTTCTTCCGCTAATCACACCGTACAAGCATTCATTTCCCGCTGGAAACTTTCCGGCGCTTCCGAACGTGCCAACTACCAGCTGTTTCTCACCGAACTATGCGAACTGCTGGGGGTTGAAAAGCCACGACCCGCATCGGACAAAGTGCATGAAGCCGCCTATACGTTTGAACGACCAGTGGAGTTTGACGATGGCGAAGGCAAAAAGACGACCAACTTTATCGACCTCTACAAGCAGCACTGTTTTGTGCTCGAAGCCAAACAGGGCTCCGACAAAACCGTAGCCAGCGAAGCCGAACTCTTAGGTGCCGACAAAGCAAAAACCAAAACCGGTACGGCCACCCGTGACACCCGCACCTGGGAACGGGAAATGAAAAAAGCCAAAGAACAGGCCTTGCGGTATGCCCGTTCGCTGCCCGCCTCCGAGGGCTGGCCCCCATTTTTGGTAGTGGTAGATGTGGGCTTTTGCATCGACCTGTATGCCGATTTTGCCCGGCAGGGCAAAACCTACATTCCTTTTCCTGACCCGCACAACTACCGCATACCGCTGGCCGATTTGGAAAAGGAAGCAATACAACAAGTACTGCGCCTGCTGTTTACCAACCCGCTGGAGCTCGACCCCAGCAAGCGGGCCGCCAAAGTAACCCGTGCACTGGCCGAACGCCTGGCCAAACTTGCCGCCCTGCTGGAGCAATCGGGCCACGGGCCGGAGAAGGTAGCCGGCTTTTTGATGCGCTGCCTCTTTACCATGTTTGCCGAAGATGTGCAGCTGCTGCCCGACCGCTCTTTTACCAAACTGCTGCTCGATTACAAACAGAATTTGCCCCTGCTGCCGCAAGCCCTGCAATCGCTGTGGATGAGCATGGACAAAGGCGGTTTCGACCCCGCCTTGCGTACCCTCATTCCGCAGTTCAATGGTTTTTTGTTTAAAGACCAGGAAGCATTGCCCCTGACGGAAGCACAGCTCGACCTGCTGATACTGGCCTCCGAAGCCGACTGGGCCGATGTGGAGCCCGCCATTTTTGGCACCCTGCTCGAACGGGCCCTGCAACCCCGTGAACGGCACAAACTGGGCGCCCACTACACCCCCCGTGCCTATGTAGAGCGGCTGGTACTGCCCACGGTAATAGAACCCCTGCGGGAAGAATGGGAAGCGGCCCGCACCGCTGCCACCATACTGGAAGCCGCCAACGATGAAGCCGGTGCCTTGAAAGAAATTGAAAAATTTCACCGCAGGTTGTGCTCGGTAAAAGTGCTGGACCCCGCCTGTGGCAGCGGCAACTTTTTGTACGTAACCCTCGAACACCTGAAACGGCTGGAAGGGGAAGTAAACGAATACATAGCCCAATACCCAAGACAATTGGGGTTGGATATGACAGGCGGCTACACCGTAACACCCGCCCAACTGCTGGGGCTGGAAGTAAACCCACGGGCCGCCGCCATAGCCGATGTGGTGCTTTGGATTGGCTACCTGCAATGGCATTTTAAAACACATGGCCACGCCAAGCGATTGGAAGACCCGATACTGCGCCAATACGGCAACATACAACAGCAGGATGCCGTGCTGAGCTACACCGAAAAAAAGCCACGGCTCGACAGCAGCGGAGCACCCATAACCCGCTGGGATGGACATACCACCAAACCGCACCCCGTAACCGGACTGGAAGTGCCCGATGAAACGGCACAAACTGTAGTGTACGATTACATAAACCCCCAACCTGCCGAATGGCCGAAGGCAGATTTTATAGTGGGCAATCCGCCGTTTATTGGAAATAAAAGAATGCGGGAAGCATTGGGTGATGGCTACACAGAAGCCTTGCGAAAAACATACAAGGGAGCTGTACCCGATAGTGCAGATTTCGTAATGTACTGGTGGTATAGGGCAGCGAAAACTTTGGTAGATAATAAAACGGACCGCTTTGGCTTTATTACGACCAACAGCATCACTCAATCATTTAATAGAAAGGTTTTAGAAGACTCATTCGCTTCGACTAATCCAATATCAATTGCATATGCAATTCCAGACCATCCATGGGTTGATAGTAGTGATGGTGCTGCAGTTCGTATTGCAATTACAGTTGCTGTGAAAGGGCTGGGCATTGGACGATTGGATATGGTACTGGAAGAAATAATTACAACAGACTTATTTACCGATGTTAAGTTGGCTGGAAAAAATGGAGTCATTCATTCAAATTTAAAAGTAGGTGCCAATCTATCCGATGCCCATCCACTGAAATCAAATTTAGAGGTCAGTGCCAGAGGAATTATACCTCATGGCGAAGGATTTATTGTTGATGCAGAAACAAAAGCTAAACTTGATTCAGGAACAAATAAGAAATCAATTATTAAGCCATATCGTAACGGCAGAGATATTAATCAAACGTCAAGAGGCGTTTATGTAATTGACACTTTTAGTTTTGGTGAAAGCCAGCTGCGCAATGAATACCCACAAGTTTATCAGTGGCTTTTTGAAAGAGTAAAGCCAGAAAGAGATGAAAACAAGGATAAAAGCAGAAGAGAAAACTGGTGGTTACATGCACGTTCGAATGAAAAATTGAGAGGTGCAATAAATAATCTTGACCGCTACATAGTAACAGTACAAACCTCCAAATATCGAAATTTCACTTTCCTTAGTGGAGAAATCATGCCAGATGATAAACTCATCGCAATAGGTTTTGATGATGCATATTTCTTAGGTGTACTTTCAGCAAACATTCATATCGTTTGGTCTTCTGCTATAGGCGGCCGCATGGGAGTCGGGAATGATTTAGTTTATGATAAAAACCGTTGTTTCGAAACCTTCCCCTTCCCCGTTGCTACCGACGAACAACAACAACGCATCCGCAGCATAGCTGAGCAGCTCGATGCCCACCGCAAGCAGCGGCAGGCCTTGCATGCTACGCTTACCATTACGGATATGTACAATGTGCTAGAAAAACTGCGCAGTGGCGACACCCTCAATGCCAAAGAACAAAAAATACATGAGCAGGGATTGGTGAGTATCCTTTTACAATTGCACAACGAACTCGACGAAGCCGTAGCCCAAGCCTACGGTTGGCCTGCCAACCTCAGCACCGAAGCCATACTGGAAAAACTGGTAGCCCTCAACAAAGAAAGAGCCGCCGAAGAAGCCAATGGTTTGGTACGCTGGCTGCGGCCGGAGTATCAGCATCCGCAGGGAGTAGCGCAATCATCGTTGAACATCGAAAACACAGCAGCCGCTGCTACTGCCAGCACAGCCACCGAACTCATTGAGTGGCCTGCCAGCCTTGCTGAACAGGCACAAGCGGTGCAGCGTTTGCTACAACAATTTGCGCAGCCTATTTCTGCTGCCATCATCCATCAACAGTTTAAAAAAACCAGCAAAGCGGCGGCTGCCACCCGTGAGCAAAAAATTGGTCAGCTCTTAGAAACCATCAGCACCCTGGGCCTGCTCCGCAAAACGGATGATGGATTGTATGTGCGGTAACCCGGTAGCGTTATATCGGCGGGTGAGTACACCCGCCGATAAACTCAAAGAATGATGATGTTTTGTGTGCCACGAAACATGGCAGTAGGCGAACAATGCCTTGCAGCTATTATCAACAATTCCTATTTTGCTATTTCAAATTTCCAAACATGCTCCGCTATCTACACATCACTTTCGCCATTAGTTTTTTCTTCACTATTGCAGGTGCACTCATGAAAATAATGCACATGGAACATGCCAATAGCATACTTACTATAGGCATGATAGCCCTGATTGCTTTTATCATTCCGGCGATTTATGAAATCAGAACATCACCCAAAATTTCTGTGGTAGAAAAAACCATGTGGACCATCGCTTTCATTTTTTTCAATGTACTTACAGGATTGGTGTATCTCCTCATGGGCCGGAGAAGAATTGCGTAGGCCAACAACGGCAGCCATTTTCATTTACCAAATACCCGTTGTATCTTTTGAGCATGCTTACATTTTTGCTCATCGGGGTGTTGGTATTGCTGGCAGCATTGTTGCTGCTGCTGGTGCTGTGGTACCTCACTTACAAAAACTCACTTGTTATGACAACGCCTTTGCCCAACTATCATTTTGATGTACAATTCGGGGGCGTCAGCCTCCGCTTTACCGAAGTAACCGGGCTCGATATTCAAGTGGAAGTCATCGACTTTCGGGATGGTGTTTCGCCAGAATACAGCCATCGTAAAATGCCGGGCCAGCACCGCTACAGCAACCTTATTTTAAAACGGGGCATAGTAACCGGTGATACCGATTTTTTCGACTGGATGAAAACTGTACAAGCTGGTCAGCCAGAGCGGCGTGACATACAAGTGCGACTGCTGAATGAAGAACATAACCCTGTGTACGTTTGGAAAATCCGCAATGCATTTCCTGTAAAATACAGTGGCCCGCATTTCAATAGCATGCGTAGTGAGCTGGCAGTAGAAACCTTGGAAATTGCTTACGAAAGCATGGATGTAGCATCGGTGTAATGCTGGCGCCTGTTGCAGGCCTTACGCTATTACAGCAAATCAATCCGCACCCAATCCATACCTGCGGCAATGGCCGCATCTACACCGGGCTGTCCATCTTCAAACACCATGCATTTAGCAGGCTCAACACCCAGCTGTTGGGCTGCTGCCAAAAATGGATCGGGATAGGGCTTGCCTCTTTGGGTATCGCCTGCGCCTACAATCACTTCTACGTATTGCAGCAGGCCCAGCACTTCCAGCGTTTTGGTAACAGTACGGGGTCTTCCACCCGACACAATGCCAATCCGCACTTTACCTGCATGCTCCTGCAAATGACGGGCAACAAATTCAATAGGTTGTGTATGGCCAATAAATGATTCGTAATACAGCGCCGACTTTTCAGTTGCAAATTTTTCAGCATCAAATGCTACACCATAACGCTTACTTATTTCTGCAGACACGTCTACCGTAGGCCAGCCGGCAAGTTCGGTAATCAACTCAGGATCCAGCTCAATGCCATAGTTGGCAGCAGTTTGCACATAAGCGGCTTTGTGGGCATGCATGTTATCGGCCAGTGTGCCATCGCAGTCGTACAAAAAAGCTTCGTACCCTTTTTCGGTAATGGCCAGTAGTTGCTGATATTTTGCGTCTGTTGTATTGCCCGTTTCACTCATGCCGTATCATTGATTAGGGGCACAAATGTAGGTGGATGCATCGAGGTATGCTGCCACAGCCATGCAGCATCTACGAAATCGATTGTGGAATGTTGTGCAACAATCCGCCTTATTGGGCGGCTTTCGTCCATTGTGTAGAAAGTGCCACCGTAATGCGGGTGGCATCCAAAGCAGAGCGGTCGTACAAGGCGATGCGTTGTTTTCGTTGCTTGTCGGCGTACACACTTACCCGCCGAAAACCCTTGGCATCAGCAGGCTGCTGCACCAGCTTATATCCGTTGGCTGTACACCATGCTTGCCAACATTCATGTAGCGAAGTCAGCAGGCTATCGGGCAACTGCCAAAACACAAAGCTGCTGACACTGGAGGGTGCTTGCTCCATCAACGTTAGCCTGCGGTATTGTTGCCGAATCAGCTGTTGCACAAAAGCGGTATCGGTTTTGTGTTCCTGCCTCACATGATTCCACCTGTTGATACTATCGCTTATTGATTGCCATTCTTCGCAAACTGATAGTTGGGCAGAAACGTTCAGCATACTGAACAGTGAGATCAGGCTTAGCAAGTAATTTTTCATGGATGTGAAATTGTACAGCGAAGATTGACTAACTGATTATTGCTTCACAATTTTTCCTGTTTGAATAAGCGATCCAGTTGCAGTAACAATGCTATAGAAATAAGTGCCGGATGAAAAGCTTTGCAATTGAACAGTATTATTACCCGCAGTCAATGGCTTATTCATTACTATACTTCCGGAGTTATTTCTCACCAGAATATTCACTTTTTCAAGCCGGCTGTATTGAACTGTAAAAGATGAATTTGTAATGGTAGGAAACACTTTCAATGCCGATGCTGCAATGTTGACGCTACTGGTTATGCTGTAACTAAATTTCCCATCAACATCCACCTGGCGAATACGATACTGCACTCTTTTGTACTCTTGCAATGAAGCAATATCATCGGTGAAACTGTAGCTATTTGCCCGTCCGTTATTAGCCACAACTCTACCTGTTTTTTTGTAGTTCACTCCGTCTACACTCCGTTCAATATCAAAGTATGCCACTTTTACTTCATCTGCTGTTTTCCACTCCAGACAAGCTTTTGCCGACAAACAACTTTTAGCAGTAAAGGAGATAAAGCGCAAAGGCAACACCACAAAATCGTTAATCACATACACATCCCTTCCATTGGCAAAGGTTTGTGCTGTAGCAAAAAGCTTTGAGCCCACAATGGTAAACCGCTCAATATTTGAACCATTGGCACCCGGCTCAATGTCTTGAAGTTGAACTGTACCCATTTCGGTTCCGTTGCTCACCCAAGGCTCTGCACCAGCGGTGGGAGAAGCGGCACTAAAAATGATTTTATCTCCGATATTGGTCAGGTTTTTTATAGTAGAGGAGGAAGTGCCAGGATAAATATCTTTCACCAACACAGTGCCCGGTATAGTGCCATCCGTTTTCCACAACTCACTGCCATGCGTTACATCCGTTCCATAAAAAAATAATTGTTGCTGAAATACCACCATCGACATGCCACCATTACCATTAGTGCCGGTTGCAGTTGTTAATGCTATTGTCCCGGCTTCTGTGCCATTGGTTTTCCAAAGCTTAGATACACCGGCCTCAGTGGCAATAAAGTACAGCTCGTTGTTGTAAACGATAAAGTTAAACGGATTGCTGCCAGTGGCCCCGCTACTAATGTCTTTTACTAAATAAGTGCCGGCAGTTGTTCCGTCTGACCGCCACAACTCCACACCATTTATGCCATCATTTTTTGCGAAATAGGCAATATCATTCAAACTCCCAATTTGTGTGCCTTCAAAGGCACTGGGCAATACGCCTGCATAAATATCTGTGAGTAACATTGTACCTGCTGCTGTGCCATCGCTTACCCACATTTCATAGCCATTTACTCCATCATCTGCCCAAAAGAAAATTTTATTGCCCACTTTTGTGAGATTCGCCGGAAAGCTGCTTCCCGCACCAACCACGATATCCTTTACCATAAAAGTGCCTGCTGCTGTACCATCAGTACGCCAAAGCTCTAGCCCGTTGGTACCATCTTGAGCATCAAAATACCTTATTCCGTTTAATGTGGTGAAAACCCCACTACCAGAGCTTGCAGTTCCGGGATTAATGTCTTTCACCAACACAGTTCCGGCATCGGTTCCGTCACTTTCAAACAGCTCTACACCATTGGCAGCTGTAGCCGAAAAGAAATACATTTTATTGTTTAAAATAGAAAATGCATAACAGCCGCCATTGGCGCTACCAGGCCTTATATCTTTCACCAGATTTGTACCTGCAGAAGTGCCGTCTGTTACAAACAACTCACTCCCTACAACTCCATCGCTATTTTTAAAATACACTTTGCCATTGTATACTACCAACTCCGCAGGTGCGCCAGGTGTGTAATCTTTTACCAGAGAAAAGGACTGTGCAGACAATTGCACATACATCAAAAAAAATAAAATCAGGGCTGAGCAACACTTTTGCATTTGGGGCAGGTATTAGGTTTCAAAAATATCCCCGTTAATGTATGTAATTGTACCCAATACAGGGTATTTATCATCCCCCCCCCTTAAGCCAATACCGCTGACTACTCACCACAGTTAGCAACGCATCTCGAAGTATGCATCTCTCTAACAATAAAACAGGCATAAATCAATTCCATTTCTCCTTTATCTTCCGCTATTATGCAGCCCAAACAATACGGCATCTTTTCGCTACCGGTAGTGGTGGGTGCCCTCGGTTTTTTTGTCGATATCTACGATTTGCTCCTGTTTAGCATTGTGCGTAAATCCAGCTTTCGTGATTTGGGTGTACCCGAGTCGGCCATGAAAGACATTGGCGAAAGCATCATCAGCTGGCAAATGATGGGCCTTACTGTGGGCGGTATTTTGTGGGGCATGATGGGCGATAAAAAAGGCCGCAAGAGTGTGCTGTTTGGTTCCATCCTGCTGTACTCACTGGCTACTATCGCCAATGGATTTGTGCAAACCGTAGATCAATACACCTGGCTGCGTTTTATAGCCGGGCTGGGGCTGGCCGGCGAATTGGGCGCCAGCATTACCCTCACCAGCGAATTGCTGCCCAAAGAAAAACGCGGTATTGCGGCAGCCATCATTGCTACCAGTGGTGTGTTTGGCACCATTGCCGCCTACTTTGTACACAGCCTCAGCGGCGAAGACTGGCGCCTCTGTTATTTCATTGGCGGTGGCATGGGCATTGCTTTATTGTTTTTGCGGGTGGGGGTGCTCGATAGCGGCCTCTACGATGCCAGCAAAAAGGCAGATGTACCCATGGGCAATTTCACTATGTTTTTCAACAACCGTGAACGCATGATGCGTTATCTGCGGGGCATTTTCATTGGCCTGCCGGTTTGGTACGTGATTGGTGTGCTCATCAGCTTTTCGGATGAATTTGCCCGCCGTTTCGGCATTGCCGATTTTGACCAGCCCAAGGCGCTGATGCTGCAATACGTAGCGCTGGTATTTGGCGACATGGGCGCTGGTTTTCTCAGCAATTATTTGCGCAGCCGCAAAAAAACCTTGTTCATTTACTATGGCATTTTATCGCTGTTCATCCTCCTGTTTTTTGGATTGAAAGGTGGCGGCACGGCCAGCAATATGTACCTGTTGTGCATGGGGCTGGGGTTTGGTTCTGGCATTTCGGTGGTATACATTACCATGAGTGCCGAGCAGTTTGGTACCAATCTTCGGGCCACGGCTGCCATCTCCATTCCCAATTTGGTGCGGGGCTTTTTGCCACTCATTTTATTGCTGTTTCAATGGCTGCGCAGTGAGCACATGCTCAACAATTACCTGACTGCCGCTGCCGTAACGGGGGCCGGCATTATTGCCCTTGGCATTTGGTCGGTGTACAAAACCCCCGAAACTTTTCACAAAGACCTGGATTACCTCGAGACCAACGGGTAAAGATGGCCGGTTGGCCAGGCTGCTCACCACAATCGTTTGCGAGTTTCTGCTGGGCATTGCAGGTTTTTGCTGGTTTAAGTACCAATTTCTAGTATTTTAGGCAGGCAAATCATCCGTCACACTTACCAAAACTTGCCTGAAGCTTGAAATTCCAACTTTCTTTTCGCCGTAGCATGCCCCTTTTGTTGGCTGGCAGCTTCCTTTTGCTGGCCTTTGGCAGCCATGCACAAACCACCAAAAAGCCATTGCCTACCGACAGCTCACTCAAACAGCTGGAACGGAAGTACATTCAAACACCGGTGCGCCGTGTGTTGCAATCCAACGGCGACATGTGGCTGCAACGTGATTTCAGCAGCTACCTCATGAGTGCCGGCAAACAACTCGAAGGCATTGCCATGGAAGACGATGACCACGGCCACCCCGACCATACAGCACAGCTGGTAAACATGCTCAATCGTCCCCATCCTTCCGTAGCCGTCATGGACAAATATTTCCGTGAAGCGGCGCAGGAATTTGGCGTACCCGTAGCCATCCTTCGTGCCTACGCACAGGTGCAAAGCAACTGGGCACAGGTGGGTGAAAGCATGTACGGATCATGGGGCATGATGGGCCTGATAGAGCAGGGCAACGTAACGCAAATAACAAAAGCCGCAAGCCTCTTGAGCATTCCCAATGATGCGATTAAAAACGAAGCCCGGCAAAACATACGGGCAGCAGCTGTGCTGTTGGCTTTGTATAAAAAACAAAGCGGCAGCAGTGGCAACAACAACGAAGATTGGTTTGCGGCCGTAGCACAACTTACCGGCCTTACCGACGCCGATATGCGCTACAGCCTGGCCAAACGGGTGTACGGTGTAATGCAGCAAGGCAGCAAAACCATCAGCATTTGGGGTGAAATCATTGAGCTGACACCCGATGAAAACATCAGCATTCCCAGCATCGAAAACATGGGGAACATTTCTGTGCTGGGCAATGGAACGCCTGATTATACTGCCGCCATTTACAACCTCACCACTTGCAACTTCAACAGCCGACCCGTAGGTGCTGGCATCAACTATTATTTTGTACACTATATCGCAACGGGTACTTATGAAGGCGCCATCAGCTGGTTTAAAAACTGTAGCTCACAGGTGAGTGCTCACTATGTGGTGCGCAATAGCGACGGACAAATAACCCAGGTGGTAGATGAAGCCAAACGAGCCTGGAGCCAGGGCGTAACCGAATACAACGACCAAGGTATTGGTGTAGAACATGAAGTACTCGTAACCAACCTGAGTATGTGGGATAGTCAACCCATGCTCACAGAAGCCGGCAAGCTCTGTGCCGATGTATGTACCAGAAACGGCATCCCCAAAAGCCGTCGCTCTGCCAATGGCGACAAAGGCATTTATGGCCACAGCGATGTGCGGGCCACTGACTGCCCCAACATGACTCAGTTGCGCTGGGACAATTTCCTCGCCAATGTAGCAGGTGCACTGCCCAGTGTGGCTACGCCAACTTTGTACAGCATACAAGCCACCAGTGGCAGCACCGCAGTAACCGCTACCTGGAAAGCCAACCTCGAAACCAATTTACTGGGTTATCGCTTGTACTATGCCAGCAGCGATGCCATGAACAACTGGGTGCTGGCCGCCAATGAACAAACACTAACTGCTGGCACCACCAACATCACCTTACAGCCTTCACAATTTGTAGTGGTGCCCACAGAACCAGTCTATCATTTTAAACTCACAGCAGTGGTGAGCAATGGTGCGTTGTCACCGGTGGAAAGTCCGGGCAGTGATGTGTACTCCCGATCATGGAATAGCATTGGTACAAAAGTGTTGATAGTAGATGCCTTCGACCGCTCCAACGGATCTTACAAAGGCAGCACCCACAACTTTGCAGCCCGCTACATGAAAGCCCTGCGAGACAGAAGCAACTTAACCATTAGCACTTGCGCCAACGAACGCATTGAAGACGGCAGTATCAACCTGCAGCAATACAATATCGTGGTATGGTTTATGGGCGATGAGAGTAGCGCCAATGTGGTTTTTTCTGCAGCAGAAAAAACAGCCATTTCCAATTACCTGAACAATGGCGGTAAGCTTTTCCTTGCCGGTTCAGAAATTGCCTACAACGTAGGGCGTAGTGCAGCTGCGCAATACGATTTATCATTCATGATCAATTATCTGAAAGCGGGTTATGTAGGCGATGGCGCTGCAACATATACACCCGCTACAGGTATTGCAGGCACAGGGTTTGAAGGCATTACCATTCCGTTTGGCGTTGTATATCCGGAAGATTTTCCAGACAACATTTCTGCAACTGGCGGAAGCGTCAGCATTTTTGATTATGCCATTACAGGTGCCAAAGGCGGCGTGGCTTACAGCGGCACATTTGGCAGTGGCACTACACCGGGTGCCATTGTGTACATTTCCTATGCCCTGGAAACAGCTACTGATATTGATATGAGTTTGTTCATGAACAAACTACTACCCTATTTCGGCGATTCTGTTTTGCCCGCACCACCTGTAGCATTTAACGATGCCACAGCAGTATCTGCTGGCACTGTAAAAAGAATTCATGTACTGCAAAACGATTTGCCGAATGGCGGTACCATCAATGCGAATACCGTTACCGTTGTAGCTACTGCAGGTAATGGTACAGCCACCGCACAATCAGATGGTAGCATTCGCTATCAACCCAACAATGGCTTTACAGGTACAGATGCATTTATGTACAAGGTGGCTTCTACCGATGGCTATTTTTCCAACACTGCTACCGTAAACATAGCCGTACAAGAAGCAGTAGC
>JADLHL010000280.1 GCA_020848815.1 Chitinophagaceae bacterium
GCCAGCCATTCATCGGTGAGGTAGAGCATGTCAAGCAGGTCTGTAGCCCAGCTTTCGTTGCGCAGCCGGTTGAGCATACGCCAGCTTACTACCTGCACGGCAGGCACTTCGCTCCACATGCTGGTGCTCAGGCATTGCCAGTGTTGGTGGTCCAGTTCAGCTTTTTGTTCTATTTGCTGTAGGCAGGTATCGCAAATCATCATTACAGTATCGGCCGAAGGAATGTCTTGCGGCGGCACTTCGTACAATTTCAGCGGGCTGCTGGCGGCACACATCTCACATTTACCATCACTGCGCTGCTGCGCTACTGCATCGGGCTTCATAACTGTTGGTTATTTTATGGCCGCGAATGTAAAGGTTTTGCAAGTGGTGCCCTGTAAGAAAAAATGAGAGGACTGTAACGACTCAGAGTTGCATTTTTTGAATGTAGTATTCCAGGTCGTTGCAAAAAGAGTTGTTTCCTTCATTTACCGCAAACAATGATTCGGTGGCGGCTGTACAGCAATTGCCCGACACAATGTTTTTCATGAGCGGCGGATTGGATGCCGCTATGACGCGGTTGATAGAATGATGGCGTAAGTATTGTCCTAACATTACGCCTTTATTCCGGTCGGCAAATGGAAGCATGCTTTTAAAAATTACCGAAAGTTCTTCCAATACTACTGGGTGTTCAAAGGGGTTGAATAGGTTCGGGCTGTGTCGGGAGAGTTGAAAACTGTGTGTCATGCTGTGTTTTATTTAAAAAGTACACCCATGCATGCCGTTTGTAAGCCTTATGAAATACGCAATAGTTGCTGATTGCGTATGCTTATTTATTGCTTTTCCAGTGCAAGGGTATAGCTGCAAGTTACACCACTATTACAGGGAATTTTATACCACGAAATTTGTTTACACCATACGTGTATTGAAACATCAGTAAAACGATGCAATACAGGCAGGACAAAGGTTTGACTCCCAATGTTGTTGTTTTTTTACTGAAAGAACTTTGCAAGTTTCACACCTGTGAATGATAGCACAGATAATATTCTTTTGCAACAAAAAAGGCACTTGCAGATAACTGCAAATGCCTGGGTATAGGGGTAAAGGGAAATTATTTTATGCGATAGCCGATGCCCATTTGCAAGCTATTGAGGCGGAGGTAGCCGCTGCCGTTTTTAATGGTATTTACAGCGCCCCATTCTTTGGCTATGAATACCTCGAATTTTTGGTAAAAGGTAAATTTCATCATCAACCTCGGACCCATGTTCAACCGTTTGGCATTGCTGAATTTGGCCGATTGACTGTTGCCGTCTTCATCGGTTATTTTGCCACTCAGTGCATACTGGCCAAACAGGCCGGCGCCAATACCAAACATAAAGTCGGTTTCTTTCATATTGTCACGCACTGCAAAATCACTGAGGTCAATGGGGATATTGTAGAGCAGTGTAACGGGGATGGAAATGTTTTGAATTTTAGTGTACTGACTAAACAAGCCGCCGTTGCGGCTGGCATCAAATGTGTACCCGGTGGTTACTTTTTGCAAGCCGGTTTCTACTTCCAGTTTTTTTATCAGGGGCAGGTTGACGTGTACACCGTAGGTGAGGTTTGCGCCACCGTCTGTAATGGGCAAATTGTACATGTTGCTGTAATCCGTTTTTGCACCGGTAAAATTGACACCAGCATAAATGCCATAACCGATTTTTTGTGCCTGTGCTGTGCCTGCCAGCAGCAGCATGGCTGCGGCAATGATTGTTCCTTTCTTCATGGGTATTGTTTACCCTACAAATGAAAGCTGGCAACTGCTACGGCCGCATACCGTGTAGCGGGTATTTTGGTTATTGCTGCAGGGCTTTCCATGCCTCCAGTGGCCGGTCGGTGCTCATCATGTCGGCACCGGCTTTGTACCATGTTTGGTAGAGGGTGTCGCTTTTGGCAGCCGCCATTTTGTCGAGGTTGCCCAAGGTGCCGAGTATACAGCGGATGCCTTTGCTGTGCAGTGTTTGCAGCCATACACTGTTGGGCTCTCGGGTTCCCACAAAAGCAATCATGCGGTTGTCGGGTATGCCCAATGCTTTGTGGCGGTTGTACTCATCTTCGTTGCGGATGGTTACGGATATCATCACGTCTTTATCCAGCTGGTGCACTTTGGCAGCATCCTGCGCATTGTAGGTAATGATGGCCGCATAGCGATGGGCTTTGTATTGCTGCACCAGTGCCACTACTTTTTCAAACGGTACGCTGCGTTTTACATCGAGGGTGTAAGTCACTTTGTTTCGGCCCCATGCCAGCACTTGTTCCAATGTTGGAATGCGAAAGTTGGTGAGGTTGCCCATGTTGTCTTTCAGCAGCAGGGTTTGGCTGTAGGCAAACAGGGAGTCGCTGATTTTGCCACTGCCAGTGGTGGTGCGGTTGTAGCTGTCGTCGTGCATCATCAGCAGTACACTGTCTTTGCTCATGCTGATGTCGCATTCAATGGTCACGGGCATTTGTGCTGCCAGCCAGGCAAATGATTCGATGCAGTTTTCGGGGTAGCCTTTGTAATCGCCGCCACCGCGGTGGGCACTAATGGCCGCCGCTTTGCCGGGTTGGTACTGAAAAAAATCAGCCGGGGTGTTGCTGCTGTTGCGGGTGCTGCTACAACCCATTACTACCAATGCCAAACCAAGTACCACATGCAAACGACGACGCATCATACAATCGAATTTTTTAAGGATGGCGAAGATAGGAGCAGATGTGGGATGTCTGATGTGGGATGTCTGATGTTGGCAGCCTTTCCTAAAGCAGGCCTCCCGGCCTGTGACAAAAGGGTACTACTTAGATCGATCAATCAATGCCCTGAAAATCTGTGCATCTGCGGCTATTTCATTTAGCCTTGTTGGTTTTGCCGCATTAGTAACGCACGGTCACAGGCCGGGAGGCCTGCGACAGCAGCACTATCTGTGAAAATCCTTACTCATCCGTTTTATCAGCCTCCTGTAATCCGCGTCCCATTATGCGTATATTGATGGATGAATTCAATATGGTATGGTATTATGCCACCCATCCACATGATTGTTGTCATGCAGGCACCAGTAAGATTTTACCAACTTTAAGATCGCAAAAAAAGTGTTCACCATTACCATTGCAACGATTGCCATGATTTGCCGGAAAACAGCCTGCTACACCGCAAGCAGTTGCTTCATTTATTCAAATCACCCAGCTTATGTCTGATCAACAAAAAGCCTTTCAGGTAAAGGCCAACGGATTTGTATTTACGCTTAACGAAAGCGACATGGCGCAAGCCGATATTGTGGCAGAAGCCGACCATGTGTATCACCTTATTTACCAGCACCAGTCGGTCAATGGGAAAGTACTCGATACTTCGCCCGACCACAAAACCATGCAGGTAGAGGTGCATGGCAATACGTATGAGGTTAGCATTAAAGACAGCCTGGATATCATGCTCGACAGCATGGGGTACAGCGCTGCTGGCAGCAAGCACATCAAAGAAGTAAAAGCACCCATGCCAGGCCTGGTGCTAAGTGTGTCGGTAGAAGCTGGCCAGCAAGTGCAGGAAGGCGACCGCCTGCTGATACTGGAAGCCATGAAAATGGAAAACAGCATCATGATACATGCAGCAGCTACTATCAAATCGGTATTAGTAAAAGCCGGACAAGCCGTAGACAAAGGTCAGGTGCTCGTAGTGCTCGAATAACGTTTCTTTCATTTACGCAAAAACAATCTTCATGCGAAAAATACTGGTAGCCAACCGTGGCGAAATTGCCCTGCGCATTATGCGTACCATACGTAAAATGGGTATCAAAGCTGTAGCCGTGTACTCCGAAGCCGACCGCAATAGTCCGCATGTACGCTATGCCGACGAAGCCGTTTGTATAGGCCCTGCACCCAGCAATCAATCGTACCTCAACGGCGATAAAATTATTGCCATTTGTAAAGAACTCGGTGTAGATGGCATTCACCCCGGCTATGGTTTTTTAAGTGAGAATGCCGACTTCGCCCAAAAGGTAACGGAGGCAGGTATTGAGTTCATTGGCCCTACACCCGAAGCCATGCGCATTATGGGTAGCAAGCTGGCCGCCAAAGAAAGTGTGAAGCAATACAACATACCCATGGTGCCCGGCATAGACAAAGCCATTGAAGATGTGAACCTCGCCATAGATGTAGCCGCAAAGATTGGCTATCCTATTCTCATCAAAGCATCGGCCGGTGGTGGTGGCAAGGGCATGCGCATTGTAGAACGCCCCGAAGACATGCAGGAGCAAATGGAACGGGCCATCAGCGAAGCCACGTCTTCCTTTGGCGATGGCTCAGTGTTTATTGAAAAATATGTGAGCTCACCCCGCCACATAGAAGTGCAGGTGGTGGCCGATAAATACGGCAATGTGATTCACGGACTCGAACGGGAGTGCAGCATACAACGACGCCACCAAAAAGTGGTGGAAGAAACACCAAGTGCTATTGTAACCCCAGAGATGCGGGAAAAAATAGGACAGGCTGCCGTGATGGTAGCCAAGAGCTGCAATTATGTAAGCACCGGCACCGTAGAGTTTTTGGTAGATGACCAACGCAATTTTTATTTTCTGGAAATGAACACCCGCCTGCAGGTAGAGCACCCGGTGAGTGAAATGATTATTGGGCTCGATTTGGTAGAACAACAAATCCGCATTGCCCGGGGCGAAGTGTTGGGCATTACCCAAGCTGATATCAAAGCCAACGGACATGCCATAGAACTGCGGGTGTATGCCGAAGATCCGCTCAATAATTTTATGCCTTCCATTGGTACGCTTACCCGCTACGAAAAGCCCGTGGGCGAAGGCATACGGGTAGATGACGGCTACGAAGAAGGCATGAGCATTCCCATTTACTACGACCCCATGATAGCCAAGCTGGTAGTGCATGGCAAAACCCGGACTGAAGCCATCACCAAAATGCTGGATGCCATTAAACAATACAAAATAGAAGGGGTGAGCACCACGCTGCCATTCGGCACATTTGTGTTTGAGCATGATGCGTTTTTCTCTGGCAACTTCGATACGCATTTTGTAAAAAACTACTACACACCCGACCTGCTGAAAGAGCGGCAGGAAGCCGATGCCAAGCTGGCGGCCATTATTGCCCTGCATCATTATCTACAACAGCAGCAGGTACTGCAACCGGTAAACAACAAAACCACCAGCTGGAAACGCCGACTGGCACATTGATTTATTTTCCTGCATAAATACAACATACATGAAATCGAAAGCAGACATACTGAGAGATAAAATAGCCCAAGGCAAACTGGGTGGTGGCGAGGCACGCATTGCTACCCAACACAAAAAAGGAAAGCTCACCGCCAGAGAAAGAATCAGCCTGCTGATGGACCCTGGTAGCTTTGAAGAAATAGGTGCATTGGTAACACACCGTACCAAAGAGTTTGGCATGGAAGACCAACAGTTTTACGGCGATGGCGTAGTAACGGGATACGGTACTGTGCATGGCCGGCTGGTGTATGTATTTGCACAAGACTTTACCGTGTTTGGCGGTGCGCTGAGCGAAACCCATGCCGAAAAAATTTGCAAGGTGATGGATGCTGCCATGAAAACCGGTGCCCCCATGATTGGCCTCAATGATAGCGGTGGTGCCCGTATACAAGAAGGTGTTCGTTCGCTGGGTGGCTATGCCGATATTTTTTACCGCAATGTGCAGAGCAGTGGGGTGATACCACAAATCAGCGCCATTATGGGGCCATGCGCCGGTGGTGCCGTGTACTCACCCGCCATGACGGATTTTACCATCATGGTAGAAAACACCAGCTACATGTTTGTAACCGGTCCCAATGTGGTGAAGACTGTAACCAACGAAGAAGTGAGTGCCGAAGAGTTGGGCGGTGCTTCTACGCACAGCACCAAATCGGGTGTAACGCACCTCACCGCTATGAACGATCAGGATTGCATCAATCAGGTGAAACGCCTGCTGCAATACATGCCGCAAAACTGTGAAGATGTAGCGCCGAAATATCCGTACGAGTTGGGCAATGAACTGCGGGAAGAACTGGAAACCGTGGTGCCCGAGAGTGCCAACCAACCGTACGACATGCGGCAGGTGATAGCCGGCATTTGCGATACCGACAGCTTTTTTGAAGTGCACAAAGATTACGCCGACAACCTTGTGGTGGGCTTTGCATTGCTGGCCGGCCGCAGCATTGGCATTGTGGCCAATCAGCCCATGAGTTTGGCCGGTGTGCTCGATATAGAAAGCTCCAGAAAAGGTGCCCGCTTTACTCGTTTTTGCGATTGTTTCAACATACCTTTATTGGTGTTGGTAGATGTGCCGGGCTTCTTGCCGGGAACCGATCAGGAGTGGCACGGCATTATTACCAACGGGGCCAAATTGCTGTATGCACTCAGCGAAGCAACCGTGCCGAGATGTACCGTAATTACCCGCAAAGCCTATGGTGGCGCCTACGACGTGATGAACAGCAAACACATAGGTGCCGACATGAACTATGCGTGGCCCACTGCCGAAATAGCCGTGATGGGAGCCAAGGGCGCCAGTGAAATCATTTTCAAAAAAGAGATTTCGGAAGCCGAAGACCCCGCACAAAAATTGTTGGAGAAAGAAGCAGAATATGCGGCCTTGTTTGCCAACCCTTACCAGGCGGCAGAAAGAGGCTTTATAGATGAAGTGATAGAACCGAAAGAAACACGCCGCAAGTTGATCAAAGCATTTGCCATGCTGGAAAATAAAGTAGTGAAGCGCCCCCGTAAAAAACACGGGAACATTCCCCTCTAAAACACCGCTTGCTACAATGCACTCCCTTTGGCACTGCCGCCGGAATCCTCATCGATTGCCGGCGGCTTTTTTTTGAATGAGGAGTTATGAATGTGGAATGATGAATATGGAATGAGGAGTGATGAATGCAACCGTTTGCCAGCAACGTCTCCCACAGGGGACGTTGCGAATCGAAATGTACTGGTTTGCCAGCAACGTCTCCTTTAGGGACGTTGCGTATCGAAGTTTTTTCAGATAGGTAAAAATTAACCTTGGCTTTTAAGCAGTGGTTTGATGATGGCAAAAGAAGGAGGCTTAATCCACGGATAGTTTTATTTGACGCAACGTCCCCTGCGGGAGACGTTGCTGGGAAAAAGAAAAGATTAAGCTTTTGCTTGCCGTTGCGGGGCCCGATAGCTATCGGGATCTCCTGCAACGTTATTTGCTTGCTTAACTGGCGCAAGTGTGCTGCGTAGCAGGTTGTTTGTGATGGTTCAAACCAGCCCGATTGCATCAGGTGTTGATGGCACGGCTGCTTGTTTTTCACGCTACTATTTGTATGCCTTTTTTTATCCGGACAGCATCTGGCAGCATTGGATTCTCACAAGTGCTATGCTTTAGTGGAACAATGGTGACAGAGGAAACCTGAAGGCCATACTATTTGCTTTCAATAAAATCTTTCACCTCGCCTTTTGCATTGAAAGTCTGAATTTTAGGATTGCCCTTTTCATCCACATATATCATCATTTTGGGTTTTCCATCCGGACCCGATAAAAACAGTCCGGAACTATTGCCTTTAGTTCTTCCTAAAAAGACCCGGTTTACCGCACCCTCTTTTTCAAATAGCTCTTGTAGTTTCTGTTTTCTTTCCTTTTCGTCTGCTATTGTATTGATCGCTTCAATTTTTTTGTTCCTGTCATCAATATTTGTACCCGTTGGATATTGATTGATATTAATTCCTCGTTGGACGTATGCTTTTCCATTGGCATAGAATTCATCATTCAGAATCTGCACTACCTGATCGTCCTTGTAATTGTCCATGGTAAAAGACATGCCTGAAATAATGTTACCATCTTTCTCTTTTGTTTGATACACCAATCCGCCACATTCATCACCTTGATTATTAAAGAAGATGATGCCTGAAGGACGTTCTCTTTTGGGCCATTCCTTTCCATTCATTCTTCCGGAGTGTTGGCGGTTTTCATTGCTCAATACCATGCGTGGCAGGTTGTCTTCGCCCACAATGGTTATTTTCTTTGCTATTATTTCATCAATGCTTTTTTCCTCTTTTTTAGCCTTAAAACTGCTTAAGGAAAAAAAACAAATCATGAGGGTGGAGGCAATGGCATACGCCATTATAAAGTTGACCTTTTTTTCGATGTTTGATTTCATTGGAAACACTTTTGTTGTTAAGAAATGAGTGCTGCTAAAATGAATTCATCCTGATGGAAAAGCCTTTATGATATTGGCTTTGACCGTGCATAGGATAGATATAAACTTTAGTGGTAACAAAAGTATTAGCGCTACAATCAAATGAAATGCACCCGGGTTAATTAACGTGTTTTGACTAATCTTTTTCTGATTCTGCTCAACGACTGTGGTTTTACGCCTATAAAGGCTGCAATCAGATACTGTGGTACCCGCTGAACGAGCTCCGGGTAGTTGTGTAAAAAAAACAGGTATCGCTCCTCAGGACTATGCATGTATAAAGAGAGCAATTGGTTTACAACAATGCCAAACCGATGCTCCAAAACCATTCTGCCAAATTTATTTCCCTCTTTAATTTCTGTATACAGTCTTTGGATGGCGGGGTAGTCCATCACTAAGAATATACAGTCTTCTATGGCTTTGATGGATTGTGTGGCTTTTTCCTTTTTGATGAACGTGTGATATTCAGAAACGAATTCTCCTTCTTTGGTAAAATCGGTGATGGACTCATCTTCTCCCTTAAGCACATAGTAATAAACAAGCCCTTCAACCAGAAAGCCAACTCTTGTATTCAACTTGCCCATTTCAGAAAAATAGGCCCCCTTTTTGAGTTGCAGGGGTTTGAAAATCTCCCGAATGATGGCACGTTCTTCGTCATTGATGACAATCAACTGTTCAAAAGTGCTATATAAAGAATCGTACATGTCTTTCATTTAATCAATCAGCGTAATGGGCGGTATTGTGCTAGGAATATGTTGCAGGTTATCAGTCATTGTTTGGGCACAAGCTGGCAGAATAACAAACAAAAGGGAGAAGCTGTAATGGTGAAGCAGTAAACTAAGCCCGCTATCCCTGCGATATGGTCAATCCTTCATGCGCCATCTCTAAAGTTTCTACGGCTACTTCATTGCCATCGCTTTTGAGATTGGTGCCGGTTATTTTGGTGGGCCAGGCATTGGCGAGTGTCCATACCATGGTGGGTTTACCGTTTTCATCCAACAGCGAAATAGTCACTTTCACCCTGTTGATGGTATTCATCTTTACCTCCTTCATCCAATCCCATAATTTGCTGTCACTCTTGAATATGCCTTTCTTCATGGTGATGTTGCCGGTTTTTGCAATGCCCGGCATTTTGATGGTAGAAAACTGAGGACTGTTGCCGTGCCTGTATTCTATCACCTGCGTTTCTGTTTCCAATCCACTCACTTCCTGAAAGCGGACGGGTTCATCATCGCCAAACTGTACGGCGAAATAAAATTTAGGTAAGGGCCAGTTGCTGGGTTCGTTGTTGGGCATGTGGTGAGGTTTATAGGATGATGTCTTCTACTGACTGCAGTAGCTTTCATTAAAAGTACCACTATGAAAGGGGATGGGCAAGGTTGGGTTTTGGGGCAGGGGGAATCAAAACCAAGAAAACGCCACGTCCCCTGCGGGAGACGTTGCTAGGAAAAGAATACGCAACATCTCCTGCGGGAGACGTTGTTTGGAAAATGCACCGTAATCCGTGCATCTGTGGCTATGCATTGTTTTAGCCACGAATGCACAGATTACCATAAACGCAACGTCCCCTGCGGGAGACGTTGCTAGGAAAAAGGCAAGGATGGAGCTGCTCCGACATAACAGTATCAGATAGATTTAATTAATCGAAGTTGGGCCAGATGTTGGAAGACTAATGTGAGTGAGAGGAAAAATCGTGATTATTAAGCACTAACTTCTATTGGCACTTCAAT
Source organism: Chitinophagaceae bacterium (assembly GCA_020848815.1). Lineage (GTDB taxonomy): Bacteria > Bacteroidota > Bacteroidia > Chitinophagales > Chitinophagaceae > Phnomibacter. The sequence continues at coordinate 9,888 of JADLHL010000280.1, forward strand.
CATATTTTTCACAGTCGTATATAGTTCAACATCTTGTTCCGGAGTTTCCAAAGAAATGATGAGAGAATAACGTGTTGAATTTTCAACTTTCCCAAGATGTTTTCTTTCACGCCACCAACCAATAATAGGGAATACGGCAATCAAATTACAAGTTGCTAAATCTGCTGCAGTTCCTTCCCAATAGTCGGAATGGATTGAACCATTACTGCGGTTATTTGCTCCAACTACCCATCTATTACTACCTGAGTTGCCGTTTACTTCTTCATTTTCGTCTCGTGCTTCAACATTTACACGTTTTCTAAATTCATCTTCTTCCTCGCCAACATTATTAATATCAAAACGCAATCCATGTGATTGATAGCGGTATTTATCTTTCCATCCAATTTCACCTGCTCCGGGTTCAATAAAATAGGAAAGTGTTACTCGCAACCTAACAGGAATATTTCCCATTTCAAGTAATATTTCTTTTGGCCAAGGGAGATTAAAAAAATGAATCTCATTTGTTTCAGGTTGATTTTTGTCATTGAACCCAAACGGTTGAATAAATTCCTGTGCAACGAAAGTCAATGCACTTTCTTGACTATATAATGCCCTTTCCAATTCAGGAATCCCGAAACCAAATACTTTAAGAAGGTTTTTAAAATCACCTCTATTTCCCTGTTTAACATTCAACTGCTTTAACATGGCTTCATTCCAAAATGCAGAATGAACCATAAGTGCTCTAACTGTTTCAGGCCAAGCATTTGGATATTCAAAGGCTATTTTAGCCGCAAACCAAGATGCTTGTGCAGCTGCGGCACTCGAAGCATTGATTGTATCGAATGGTTTTATATTAAATCTCTTTGATGTAGAAAGTAATTCTAAATCTTCATGTGTTGTTACGCTATCGTCTGGTGCTTTTAAAAGATTTCCGCCTTCAAAGACTACATCAGGTTTTACAGGCCATTTTTTCTCCCAAACTAAGGAAGTTGAACTATAGGGCGATAATTCACCTTGATTTGCTACGAATGTATAATCTTTAAATTTTTCATCATTAACTTGATTTTTATCAGTATATGCACCTATTACAAGGGAGTTCCACGATTGTGCCGGGTTTTCAATAGTTGTTACATAGTTTGAATCAGGATAATTTTTCCATGAATCTTCATCCCTGATATTTCCGGCAGAAATAATTATTAGTCTTTGATTCTCTCCGTCACCGAATGCAAGATTGTCTATTGCTCCAGACCATGAGGAAGGTCTTCCTTGTTCTGCATCCTGCTTTGAAGTCACAGACATGCAATAAATCAAAATCATTTCGGGATTTTGAATTTCGGCTCTTGCTATACCTTGTGCTGTTACATCTCCCCATAGCTCTTTTGGTGTAGCTTTTTGTGTTGGTGGCGGTAAAATCTTAACTGAGCAAATTCTATGTGTAATTGGAACATTTGCAGCGGATAGCAGCACTGATTCCATTTTCCCATAACCTGCAATTCCAGCCATTAATGTTCCGTGACCTGAACCTGTTTCATGGTCATTGGTTCCCCAAGCATTATCAACTGTCATTGTATTGGTGTTGTCAATTAGGGGCTGTAAAAGCTGATGTCCATTGTTAACGCCTGAATCCAATACACAAACCTTAATATTACTTTCTATCTGCTCGATTCTTTGTAATAAATCGTCAACCCATGCTTGCTGTTCAATGGCACTTTCATTTACCCAAAAACCTGCCGGTTCTTGTCCGGCTCTGAACTCTGCCAACAAATCACTTTGCAACATCAGTTCTATTAACTGGCTTCTGTTTGCATTGATAAGTAAAACTGCTCGTTCAGGAAATATAATTGTGTTGCGTTTATACTCAATCCCTATGTTCTCAAGTGTTTTAAGAAACAGGGCTATTTGATCTTGCTCTTGTTTGTCCTTGGTGCTTACGTTAAGCCACGCTTCGCACCATTTTGAATTTTCTGTAGGAATAAATTGAAGTTTGTCTGTCCACAAACCTTCTAATAAAGCAATACTTACATCATTAATGCTATTGACCAAAGGAGCATTCTTTGGCTTTCCTGATTTTAACTCTTCCGCTTCATACTTGGCAACCTTACTAATGAAAAATCCCTCCATTCCATTTGGAATGTAAACGGTTGCTTTTACTTGAGTATGGTCTCCATCGATTTTTTCTTCTTTAACATTCAATAAGCGAATGCCTTTTTTGATGTTCTCTAAACTCTTTGTGATTAAATCGTGGTCGGCTGCACTTGTAAAGGATAAATAAGTGCCTTCTCTTGTTGCAATTTTTTCAGCAGTTCTTGCTTGTTCTAATTCTTTCTTCTGATTCCAAATAGCATCAAATTGCTGGAGCAATTTTGCACTATGTGCAGCCCTGTCTCTTGGTGGAATTCTGGGTTGTTTACCTTGCTTAGGTGAAGCTTTATATTTTTCCTGTTTTACATTCCCTGAAATGAAAATGTGCTTGTAATTTTCTGCCATCTTAAACGATTATTTGTGGTATGCTGCATTTCTGTCTTTGATTGATTTGAGAATTAGTTGATTACTCATTGATTGTTTTTCGTTTAAGACTGTTTCTTTAATGGCATCTAAACATGCAAGCGATATTTCGGCATGGCTTAAGCCGTTTATGTTTGGCAGCAGTTGATTAAAGTTTACCTTCTTGCTGTAGCGTGAAAGTCTGTTTTTTAACAGTGCTAATTTTTCATCATTGTCAGGCAAATGATAGAGAATTACATCATCGAACCTGCGAAACAATGCTTGGTCTAAAAGAGCTTTGTTATTGGTAATTGCAATTATTAGACTATCGGAATTATCCCGTTCAATAAATTGAAGAAAAGAATTCAAGACCCTTCTCATTTCACCTACATCATTATCACGACTTCTTTCTCCACCAATTGCATCAAATTCGTCAAAAAGATAAACACCTTGTTTTTGTTCTATTAAATCGAATACCTGACGAAGTTTGGCACTCGTTTCACCCATGTATTTGGTTACCATTTTATCCATCAGTATCGTATAAAGTGGCAAGTTCAATTCATTCGCAATAATTGAAGCGGTGAGGGTTTTACCTGTACCTGGAGGGCCTGAAAGCAATATTTTCCTTCTGTTTTCTAAATCGTGTTTGCGAAGTTTGTCACGTTGAACAAATTCAGAAATGATTCTTATAATTTTTGATTTTATGTCCTCCGATGCAATCATGTCTGCAAGATTCACAGCAGGAACATTTTCCAAAATCAAGCCTTGTAAGTCGGGTGCGAAAGCTTTAGTTTTATGCTTTGCCTCTTTAGCCTTGTCTATAAGGGCTTTTATTTCGTTAGCCACAAGGGTATGCCCTAACTTTGCTTCATGGGCAGCAATTTGCAAAGCCACAGTGGTAAACCGTTCCAGCTCATTGTTGTAATGAGATTTTATTAACGATACTATGTAGTCTGCTTTTGCCATTTGCTTGCAAAATAACGATTTTTAAGGGCCATTCATTTACTTAGCCTAATTTGAGTCTTCCATTTATATTTCTTTCAATTTAATGTGGTATTTCCCCCTAATTTTTTGTCTTGATACCAGCCGATACGCATATCATAAATTATACAATTAGATATCGATGTAAATAAGGTAGGGAGAAATCTTAACCTCATCATATCGCCTATTTAAGTATACAAATAACCTCGGTAGAAGCATAAAACGAGAACGGCCTTGCATCACTGCAAGACCGTTCTCGTTTTACCGTTGGGGTAGAAGCGGTTATATTTTCTTGCCCTTCATGCTTTGGCTGATGGCAATGTCCATCACCCGTTCGGCGTAGGGGCGGCTGATGTCGTTCAGCTCTTCCATTTTTTTGTGCAGCAGGTCTTTGTCGCTCATGGTGAGGGCCAGCTGCAGCGCCTGCATGGCGGCGGCAGTAGCAGTGAGTTCTTCTGCGGTGAGGTGATCGGCATGTTTGCCAATAAACTTCTCCGTGGTTTCCAGCAGTTGCTGCCCTTCGGTGCGGGCTTCTACCAGGGCACGGGTAGCAATATCATCTTTGGCATGCGTAATGCTTTCGAGCAGCATGCGTTCTACTTCTGCATCGGTAAGGCCGTACTGTGGCTGCACTTCAATGGCGGTTTCCACGCCGCTGCGCAGCTCCTTCGCTTTTACCTGCAGTATGCCGTCGGCATTAATGAGAAAACGAATGTCCACCTTGGGTAGTCCGGCAGGCATGGCGGGTATGCCGGTGAGGTTAAACTCGGCCAGTTTGCGGTTGTCCTGCACCAGGTCACGTTCGCCCTGGTACACGCTGATGCGCATGCCACTCTGGCCATCTTTTTGCGTGGTATACTGTCGGCCGGCGCCGGTAGGTATTTTGCTGTTGCGGGGGATGAGCACATCCATCAGTCCGCCCATGGTTTCAATGCCCAGGCTTAGCGGCGTTACATCCAGCAGCAATACGTCTTTGTTGTTGCCCGCCAAAATATCGGCTTGTACAGCAGCACCAAGTGCCACCACTTCGTCGGGGTTTACTTCGTCGTGCACGGGACGGCCAAAGAAGGCACTCACGGCTGCTTTTACCGCAGGCACACGGGTGCTGCCACCCACCATCACCACTTCCTGTATATCGGTGGATTGCAGACCGGCATCTTGCATGGCCTGTGTGCAGCATTGGATGCTGGCCTCAATGAGCGGCGCAATCAGCGATTCAAATTCGGCACGGGTAATGCTCAGCACATCGCCGTTTACATCGGCATGGTAATGGTCGGCCTTGCTCAGGTGTTTCTTGGCGCTTTCGGCCGCCAGGCGCAGGCTTTGCAGCAACTGCTTGTTGGCTTGTACTTCCTGCATATCGAGGCCGCTCTGCTGCACCCAGTGCTGCACAATGGCCCGGTCAAAATCGTCGCCGCCAAGGTAGGTGTTGCCATTGGTGCTCAGCACTTCAAACACACCCTGGCTGATACGTAAAATGGAGATATCAAAAGTGCCACCGCCGAGGTCGTACACGGCAATGGTTTTTTCTTCTGTTGGGTCGATGCCAATGCCGTAGGCAAGGCTGGCAGCGGTAGGTTCGTTTACTATGCGCAGTACATCGAGGCCGGCCAGTTTGCCCGCATCACGGGTGGCCTGGCGCTGGGCATCGTTGAAGTAAGCGGGCACGGTAATCACGGCCTTGGTAACGGGTGTTTTCAAAATGTGCTCGGCCCGGGTTTTCAGTTCTTTCAGTATAAACGAAGAGAGTTCAATGGGTGAGTAGAAACGGTCGCCCACCTGTACTTTCACCAGGCTGTCGGTGTCGTCGTCTATCACTTTGTAGGTAAAAAAGTCGGCATGCTGCTGCACGTCTTTGTAGCTTTTGCCCATGAGGCGCTTGGCACTAAAGATGGTGTTTTGTGGTTCTGTTTCCAGAAACAGGCGGGCTTTGTCGCCTACGCTGGCATTGCCAAAAGCATCGAAATGCACTACGGATGGCACCAGCGAACTGCTGTCGTGTTCTTTAAGGGCAACGGGGCGGCCACTTTCGGGGTGAATGATGGCCACCAGACTGTTGGTGGTGCCCAGGTCGATACCCACAATCATTTCCGCCTGTTGTAAACTACCGGTTGCTATGTTGATGCCAATTTTTGCCATACTGCTGTGTTGCTTTTTCTATTGAGAAGGCCGCAAAAGTAAAACACCCTGAGCTAGCAGGGTGTTTAGTATGCGTAAAAGGTTTTCGAAATGCGGTAATGAGTGGGGAGGACGGACGGCTGACTACCGACGACAGACCACAGACGACTGACGACTGGCTTTCCGTCTTTCTCCGGACTACCGACTCCGGACTTCCCGTCTTCCGGACTTCCCGACTTTCTTCCTACCTCAAAATCACCATTTTGCCATAGCCCTTGTTGAAGAACTTATCGGTAATATCCTGGCTGTTTTGGTCGAAAGTATCGTTGAGTTTAAACTGCTCCATGCGGCTGCCGTTGAGGCTGCTCACCACCCGGTACAGGTATACGCCATTGGCCAGCTTTTGGCCATAGGTATCGGTGCCATCCCATTTGTACTCGGTAATGTTGGTGCCAATGTGCAGGGGTCCCAGTTCTTGCCGGGTTATTTCCCGCACTATTTTACCGGTAATGGTGAGTATCTGAATCTTAAACTCCTGCGGTACTTCCTGACCGGTAATCGTAAATACAAAGGCCGTGCTGGTGCTGAAAGGGTTGGGGTAGTTCAGCAGGTTGCTGATCATGGGTTTGTTGAACACCTGGAAAGTCACCCGGTATTCGAGGTTGCCCGCCCGGTTGTTGTTGCGGTCCTTGCCCGTCACGGTCAGTTCGTATTCGCTGCCTTCCGTGTCTTGGTTCAAAGTGGGCGTAAAGTCGATGGTAGCCGTATTGTCGCCGCCACTCACATTGGCAGGGGTGAAGCGGAGGGTATCCGTATTCCAGCGGTAAGTACGGGCCACGCTTTCCTGCGGATATTTCAGGCGTATGGTCACACCGGCCGTATCGTTCAATGCGAGGAAGGAGTTCTCATCTTTCAGCTTGATTTGTATTTGCGGTTTGGCCGACACAATGTCGCGGTTGAGAATGCGAACACCATCAAAAGTCACATCGAGCAGCGGGTTGTATTTGTCTTCTTCCACATAAAATGTTTTGAACAAAAAGTTGTTGAAGAAGTATTGCTCCGGCTGATCGTTGTCGGGGTTTACGGCCACGTACAACGTATTGATGCCGCCGTAATTTCTGGTATCAATGGTAAAGGCAACGGTAGTGGTATCGCCGCTGATGAGTGGCTTTTTGCGGGGCAATACAATGTCGTGCTGCACATTGTTTTTGTCTACCACATACACTTTCAACCGCAGGCTGTCGAATGCTGCTTCGCTGATGTTTTTAAAAGCTATTTTAAAGTCGAGTGGTTCGCCAAGTGTCAGCGAATCTTTGAGTTGCAGCAGCACATTGGGCGCCAGTGCACCTTCGGGTACAGGCGTGTAATACAGGCGCCACCACCGCAATTGATACGGTGTGCCGTTCAGCTGATCCATGTTTTCCATCCGCAGTTTGATGTACGGATAAGCGGTGGCACTTACGGTGGAAATATCATTGTCTTGCTGGTTGGTATTGAGTTTGCGCAGCAGGGTTTCGTTGCCATTACCATCTACACCAATCACATCTACAATGGGCATGTCGCTTGGTACAGCATCAATACCACGGCCACGCCATTTTACTTCTTTCCAGCTTTTGGCCGGGCCAAACAAAGGCGATGTAATAAAGCCTAACGAGTCTGGAGTAGGGGCGTTGGCATTCATTTGAATGCGGTCGAAGAGCCCCTCACTCATACGTACTACGGGTGTAAAAGTGGGGTCGCCTTTTTTGTAGAGGAAAATATAAATACGAGCCCGTTTGAAAGAATCAATTTCATTGAAGCCGGCGGCTTTCAGCCGATGATAAATACTGTTGCCGGCGCCAAAAAACTGCTCATCATTTTTGAGTGTTTCGGCAAAGGTTTCCTGATCATATGGTGCGTCCAATACTTTACGCACCAGCACATACGAACCGTTGGGTATGCCGTTGTCCATGAAGTTGAGAATCTTGCGGCGGTTGCCGGTATCACGGTCGTCCCACTCAAAATTGAATTGGCGGCTCAGGTTGGGGAAGGGCACACAATTGTTCATGCCACTGCCAAACAACCCGCCAGGATAGTTGCGCATGGGTTTAAAGGTGACGGGATCAAACACATTGATAGCTATAGAATGCCCCACGCAAAAGCTGGCTGAAATGATGCTGTTGTTGACACTGATGCTGAAATCGCCATCGGCAGTACCCGTAATGGGGAAGATAGAATGGTTAACGAACAGGTTGTTTAAGCGGGTGTTGTATTTCCAGCTCCGGCTGGTAGTATCAATGTACAAGCGTTCGGTACCGCTTTTGGTATGCTGGTAAAAATGGCTTTGGTTGAAACCGGTTTGCGTACCGTTGAGGTACACAAATGAGGCGTTGTTCCAGCGGGGCACTTCACCAGCACTGTTTACAATGCCGAGGCGCCAGTAGTACACCGTGCTATCCTGTAAAGTAATGCCAGGGTCAAACTCAATGAGGCCACCTTTGGCTGATACATTGCGAACAACCTTAAACGCAGAGCTAAACAATTCGGTGGTGTCCAATTCCATGCGGTAGTTTTTCACTTCGCTAAACGGATTGGAGGTAGAAGCCATCAGCTTGATGTTGGCTTTATTAACGATGGCAAAATTGTACGGATATACCGGCCGCAGTTCATCTTCAAAAATCACAATGTCGCGGATGGCGCTGTTGTTTTGCTCTGTTAGTTCGGTTATTTTATTTTCTGTATCGAGTGTAACGGTTATCCGATTGCTGCCTTTATCTCTTTCAGCAAAAATGGGCAGGCTTATTTCAAACGAATCAATAGCCAGTGGTGCTTTTACTTTTCTGCTGAAAACCACTTCAGTAAAACCATTGGGATAAATACTGCTCTGTGGATACTGGCGGGTTACATTAATAGTAATAGAATCGTTGATGGCTTTGCCGAGATTGTAATAAAAAACCTTGGTTTTAAAATTCGTTTCGGCAATGGATAGAAAAGTAGGATTGATGTTGATGTTGGCAGGTTCAACACTGTAGTCTGGTAAATCGAAAGAGTAGGCTTTTACTGCAGGGTCGCCATGCAGGGTTTGCTGCTCAGTATGTATGCGGGCCAGGTAATCGTTGATACCCCATAGCGTGTTTTGATAGCTGATGGCATCCCGCATATTTTGGCCAATGCTCTGGCGATAACTAAGGGAACTCATTGATCTGTAAAAACCGGTGGAGTACACATTCAATCCATTTACAATGCCAAAGTGTGTGCTGGCTATCATAGCAATGGCGCCGCGATTGGGAGCCAAAATGTATTTTTCTGAAATGGTATTGATGTTGGTGAGCCGGGTAGTATCGAAGGTGTAAAAATTGCCTGCGTTACAACCATTCAGCAAAAACACAGGATACTTGCCGGGGTTGTTGTATCGGGATGGATCATCGAGGTTGTAGTCCAATGCCGTAGCCGATGAGTGACCAAAGTAGGTGAGCAAACTAAAGCCTTGCTCAAACAGCTTTTCCAGCAGTTCATTTTCGATAACAGCACCAGTGGTACTGCTGAATTTATTGAAAGTAGTTACCCTTCCGCCAAACAAAGTGTCTTCAATGGTTCGCTTATAATTATTCATGTACGGGCCAATGAGTTGCTCAATGGCGGCATCATTGGCACCCACTACATGCACTACATTTTTCATCCAGGCTTTGTCTTGCTGCTGTATTCCAGTGGTTGTTTGTGCTTGTGTGTACCTGTTTTCGTATTCTTTTACTTTGTTCAGGTAGTCGGTTACTTCGCTGGTGCGTATCACATTTAAGCGGCCAATATTTACCGGAATGTTGCTTGTATTTAAGCCATCGGTTGCCAGCATGATATCGGATGCGGGATAGCCCCATGTTGGTATTAAAAACAAGCTGCTTGCCTGCGGATGACTTTCGTAGGTCCGCATTTCATCATAGGTTACACCCTTACCAATGAGGAAGCAATGCGATATACCAAGTGAAAAAGAATTGCGGGCATAGCGTAAGAAGTTTTTGATAGAGGATGGATGCATTTTTATGCCAAAGGCAAACTGATCCACCAACTCATCAATGGTAACGATCTTTGCATTGAAGCTACCGCCTGCTGCACTGCTACGGTATTGGCGATATGCTTCTACCGGGTTGTTGGCACCGCCCAGCAGCAGCTTATTGGTTACAATCATGTAATTGCCCTGATTGGCTTGCTGCGCATAGTTTACAAAATTGCGTGCCGTAAGTGTGGTTACATTTCTGATAGCCTGTGGGTTATTGGCTGTCAGCCAAAACTGCTCTGTTTGTGCCGCAGCTGGCAGCAGGAATCTTACTTTACCATCGCCCTGAATAATGCCGGGCATTTGTGTATTGCTGCTAAGGTTGTACAGCAGTGGCGTAATACCACCATGATTAAGCCCACTAATTTCGAGTAACGTACTATTGCCAGTGGCTGGCAGGTAAAAACTGAGTGATGTTGCATTGCCGGCATCGGGTAGGCGGGGATAATCTATTTCGGCAAAGCCCGCCACAACACGGTCATTCAAATTACTACTGAGATTTTTGATGCCAATTTCGGTGACACTTGCATTGAGTAATGAAGGACTTACAGTTGTAACAGAATCAATACGTGCATCAAACTGCGAATAGCTTCTGTCGTATAGGGTGTTGTTGTTCAGCAATATGCGAACCGTTCTGGTATTGGGAGCACTGCCCGCTATTGATACTTTTACTTTTGCCTGCACACCAGCACCGGTGTAGGGTAGCAGGTTATTAAATTTGGCAGTACGGTCTGTAAAGTCAACGCTGTTTTGATCTGGAAAAATATCGTTCGACGACATCATTTCGCCACGGTCGTATGCAGATGAATACACGTATTCACCAAAGTTGATAGCAAAGCCACGATTAACATAGGGGCGTGGTGTGCCCGTAGCCAAACTCTGATATTCGAACCGTGTATTGTGCCATACATATGCGGCTGGCGTAAGGGCCGAACCTGCAGCAGCATTGTTGATGGCATTGATACGGAGGTTGCTGCCATTAGTATTGATGGTTAAAAAATACGCAGCGGTATCTGTAAACAAACTTCTGCGGTTGTCTAAATGATCGGTTTGTGTACGATATAATGCTTTGTCGGCAAGGCCATCATTTCTGTTGGCAAAAAACTCGAGGTAATCATTTACACCAAATGTGCCTGTGGTAACGCTTGTGAACAGGGGCACTTCTTGCCCGTTGCGCCATAGTTGAAAATGTTGAGCCTGTGCATTGCCTAAACCTGCTGCATCAAGCGTGGCTTTATTGATGCGGTAAATGCCCGGTGAGGCAATCGTGAATTTATAGTACGTTCTGTTGTAATTAATCCATTCGTTGTTGTACTGCGCAGCAGCCGGAGTAATGCTCCAACTGTGCAATAGTGCAATGCAGAAAATGCTGAGTATGACCTTCCATGTTTTCATTAGTTCTCCTTTCTTTTCAGGTCAACAGATAAAGAAATAATGTGGGTGTAGAGTGGCGATGTTTGATTGGCCAGGTTGGTAAAGGCATAATCAATTTTCACGTTTTTGATTTTAAAGCCAGCACCCAGCGCCGGTTGAAAAATCCATGTTTTTTGTGTGTTGGTACTGTCGCCGTCTTTGAGTGCCTGCTGAAAATTGCTGACACCGCCACGTACAGAAAATACTTCGCCCACATTCAGTTCGAGGCCAAGCCTTGGATCGATACTTATGAAATCGGTACTAATAACGGTGTTGCGTTTTCCATCAAACGTATTGTCGAGTTGTAACTCTGCCAGTAGTTCTATTTTTTCTGTAAGCATAAAACCGTATGCACCGCCAATGAGCAGGCGTGGAGCAGTAAGTTCGGTTGATGTTTGTGGTATATCGTTTCTGGTAAGATAGAGGGCTTGTTTTTCTCTTTCTGTAAAACGAAAGCTCCACATGTTGAAGGTGCTGGTAGCATCGCGGAGCACGGCACCCACCGACCATCTTTCGGCACGATAGTTTATACCGGCATCTATACCAAAGCCCCAGGCCTTGGCAAAACTGCCCACATTGCGGTGAATGATTTTTACATTGCCACCAATGGATAACTCACGGTTGTCGGTTTCGTAAAGCATTTGGTTCATGCCCACCATCAATGCATAATCGGCCGACGAAAATGTTTCGATATTGTTGTAGTTGGGGCGGCCGTCGGGCTCTACCAAAAACAAGGTATTCGGAATGTCATCAATACCAAATCGTAGTAAAGAAATACCAAGTGTACGACGGTTGTCTTGCATGGGAATAGCAATGCCTGCAAAATCATATTTGCCGATGCCCGAAAAATATTCGGCATGCATGAGGGAGAGTTGGGGGTTGTCTCTCACAGCGGCCAGCCGTGCGGGGTTCCAATAGCCTGCGGTGGCACCATCGGCAGTGGCTATGCTGGCACCACCCATACCCAACGAACGGGCTCCGGCACCAATATTTAAAAATTCATTGGAGTATTTGCGAAACTGTGCCCTTGCCGAAAAATGGCAGAGCAACAGCGTGGATATCGTAATGAAAACGATGCGGTTCATGCAGAAGTGATGGTGTTTTGAACAGCCAATGCGGCTGCTTTATAAACGTAAATATCGGGCAACTATTTTACCCGTTGCCCGATATCAATACACAGCCCTTGGGCACTTGTTGATTATTCGTATTCCAGTTTCAGTTCCAGTCCGTCTTTCAGTTCCAGTATTGCGCCATCTTCCAGCCTTAGTCCGCCCCTGATGCGGAGGAAAATTCCGGTAGGGCCACGCAGCACCACTTTTCTGCCGGGCATTGCATTGGCTTTAATGATGAGTTTGCCAAAAGCCACATAGCCATCGCCACCCATTTCATCCAGCTGAATCAAGAACTGGTTCATGCGGCTGCTGTCGGTAATGGCGACATTGGTACTACCCAGCACAAGTTGGTGGGCACTATCGAATGTGATGTTGTTTACATCCACATTCGAAAAGAAGAATGTAAACATGGAATCGTACATGGGAGGATCAATGATTTCGATACTGCCACCTATAGCTTCAATGATGCCCTGCACGTAGGGTTTGTAAGCAGAGGTGTCAGCACTAAGGCCGCCAAATGAAAGCACCGCCAAAGGTTCACGGTTGAGTGCATCAAACTGGTTGCCAAAACGCATAGAAGTGGCAGAGTCGCCATTGTTGGGGTCAAGTACAATACGACCACCACTTTGGTAGAACCTGCTGCTGTCAGCAAACAATAAGCCACCATTGATGTGGAATAAACCATCGCTTACAACCAGAGTACCTTTTACTGTGGCCAACTTACCACCACCATCAGCACTGCAGCCTACATTGAGCATGGCGCTGCTATTGGCAAATTCGAGCCGGCCTGTTTTTTCAATGAATAGAGAATCAGAAACCGCATTGGCAATATCTACTACGCAGTTGCCCCGGATGTACACTTTTTCATTGCATTGTGGCAAACCATAAGGCGTCCATCTGGCAGAATCGCTCCAGTTGCCTGTGCCTTCAAACACCCTTGAGTTGCCCGGTACTACCGATACATATTTTGCATAAAAGGGCAGGTACACAAAGTTGTTGTCGAGGCTTATTTCAGATTGTGCACCATCAGCATTGATGCTGGCGTACAATTTCCATGGGCCGGTAATATTTTCTAAAGGTCTTTCAAAAAACAGGTGTAAACTGTCGCCAGCGGCCAGTGGTTTCAGCTTTTGCTGCAGCAGCTGCATTTTGTTGCCAAGGCTGTCTTCCAAATGAATACGGGCTACAAGGCTATCGGTGTAATTGCCGGTGCTTATGTTGCGGAAGGCAACACCAAAACGTAACGTATCTATATTGGTGAGCAAAGTGTCTTTGAACAATCCTGTTTGTGTATCCTTGGTAAAGTTGAAATATTCACCGGTTTGCATTACACCTTCCGGAGCAGGATCGAAAATTACCCGCCAATAATCCAATGGATAGGGGGTGGCATTGTCACTATCTGCAGTAGTTTGGTGCAACTGTATGTATGGGTACACAGCCGCATCAATGCTATTGGTAGCTACGAGTGCATGTGCCTGTTGTGTATTGTTGAGTGTAAATAAGATTTGAGTAGTGCCATCTTTTTTTCTGCCGATTACCGTTGTTCTAACGGTGTCAGATTGCTGCCCGTTTGGTTCCGGAATACTCAATCCCGCCCAATACAAACTATCCCAACTGCTGGCAGGGCCAAACCACGGCGAAGTGATACTGCCCAAGGTGTCTGTCATTGGCAGGTCAACACTCAACACAGGTAAGTCATTCAGCCCTTCAGAAAAGAGGTAAGTAGGCTTGAATGCAACAGAGTCGTTTTTCTTAAATACAAAACTAAAGGTGCGTGTACGGTTGAGACTGTCCAGTTCTGTAAAGCCTTGGCGCAGCAGCGTGTGGTACAATGAATTGCCAGAGCCATAAAGAGTAGTGTCTCTTTTCCAAAAGTTTACTTTGATAGAATCGTACGGAGGATCGACTACCAAACGAACGGCCACAAACTGTCCGGTTGGAATGCTGTCGATAAAATCCATGATGCGTTTGCGGTTGGCTGCAGGAAAATATTTGAATTCATAGTTGAACGTTCTTCCAGGAAAATTCGGGGAGCATCCACCGACTGTACCAAAAACCTGTGCCGGGTTGGTGTATGGAATGAAACTCAATGAATCAAACACATTTACAATAATACTTTGACCAATGCAGGCGCTGTAAATATTAGAGTTGCCATTCGGCGTAATGCTCAAATGCAAATCTTCTGTAGCACTGTAAGGATAAATGCCATGCGTAATGTAAAGGTTGTTGAATTTATTAACGTACCTGTATTTACGATTAGCATCGAGCAGCATGTTGCTGTAACTGGAGCGAAGCTGCTGGTAATAATGCCCTTGGTTGAAACCAACGCCACTGCCCGGCAGATAAGTGAATGATGCCTGTGACCATGCACCAGGATTACCATTGTTTACAACAGTTGTACGCCAGTAATACACCTTGCCTGCTTGTAGTGTATTTGCTGGCAAAAACTGAACAGCACCATTACGGCTGGTCGTATCCAATTGATACAAGATTGGCGAGTTGAATGCTGTGGTTGTGTCTATTTGTAAGCGATAGGTTGCAGAGTCGGCAGTGATATCGAAAGGAGAAGCAAACAATGCAGTAGGCCACGTATTTACAATGCCGTAATTGAGTGGCCAAATTGGTTGCATGCCTTCATTGGCAACTATAAAATGTTTGCTGGCATTGTTGTTTGTTTCCAATGCTTCGTCGATAACATTGGGTTCATCAATTCTGATAACAAACGCATTGTTGCCGGCTTCGCCTTTGCCGCCAACCGGCAGGCGAAATTGCAGCTGCTTACTATTGCTGAGGTTAATGAGTAAAGTGTCGGCCACTTTCATTTCACGATTGTCGGCAAAGCGGCGATACACACTCACCTTAGCAGTATCAGTAGTAGCCATACCCTGATTGTCTACTGTAAATTGAAGTGAAACAGAATCGGTATTGGCAGTTGTAACTGCAGGAGAAATAATGATGCTGTTAGAATCGATTTTATAATCGGGTTTCAACTGTGTGTGAATGCGCAATACGGGGTCGCCATGCAGGTGATATTCTTCCGCGGTTAATCTTGCAGCGGGGTCAGAAAGCGTGGTTGTTTCCAGCATTTTCTGTATGGCCTGCTTGTGTATTTCTCCAATCGATTTTGCATAATGCGTGGTAGCTAAGGCATCATACCATTTTTCTGTAAACACATCGAGATATTGCAAAATACCATAGTGGGTGCTGGAGATAAAAGCAATGGAACCTTTTTCTTTAGTCAATACAAATCGTTCGCTGAGCGTAAGCTGCGATTGGTTGTAGCGGCGTGAATTGAGATCAAAAAATTCAGAGGCTTTACAACCATTTGCGAGGAATACGGGCAGGCGGCCAGTTGTGTAATTCAACGTGGTAGGATCGTTGAGGTTAAAATCGAAACTGGTAGCAGAAGAGTGACCGAAATAAGAAATGATGCCTGTGCCTGCTTGTACACTCTGCTGTATTGCTAAATTATTGGCAGAAGTATTGGGGTCATTCAGACGAATGAAATTTTGAACCCTCGAACCAATGAGTGTATCCTTAATGCGGTTCTCGTATTTCTGCATGTACCCTTTTATTGGGTCTACAATAAATGGATCGTTACCGCCAATCAAGTGCAGTGTTTCTTTTTGCCAGAGTTGTGATTGATTATTGTCTGCCTGTGCTGTTTCAAATGCAACTACTTTGTTTAAATAATCCTGTACTTCTTCGCCGGTAATAGCTGCAATACGACCTATGGGAGTAGCCGGCGTAATGGATTCATTATCGGCAGCAGCCAACAGATTGTCTGATGCAGGCTGACCCCAGGTAGGAACGAGGTTGAGCCTTGCAATGTTGGTATCGGTGTAGCTGTAATCGTAGGTGGAGCCGCGGCCCATCAGCAGTATGGCTTTTGGCTGAATGCCAAATTCGTAACGGCTGTAGCGAAGAAAATTGCGGATTGCCAGCGGATGTTTGTAAATATTGAATCCGAATTGTTCGGTCAGATCTTCAATGGCATACACTTTTGCATTGTAACCTCCACCTGCCGGGGTTGACCGGTAAACTCTGTATGCTTCTACAGGATCACTGCCGTTGTAATTATGCAATCGATTGTTGCTGATAATGAGGTAGTCGCCTTGCTGGGCAGCAGTAGCATAAGAAATGAAATTGCGAGGAGTAAGGGAGGTTATTTCACGAACGATGTTTTTTGCAGGTGTTACATCTACACTCGTTAAAATGAGTTGGCGATCAGTGGCAGAAGGTAATATTTCGAACCATAACGTATCTGCCACTCTTACACCTACATACCGCTGTTTATTGGTTTCATCAATCAATATTTTTTCTGTGTTGCTGGTATCGAAATTTACCCATTTCAACAATTTGCTACCAGCACTGGCGGGCAACGAAAACACAAATGCAGCTGTTGTTTTATCAAATTCAAATTTGCGGGGATAGGTAAAACGAACTTTACTAATAGCGTGGCGGTAGCCGCCATCCAGTGCATTCAACCGGATGGTGATATTGGTAGAATCGCTGGCATTAATACGGCTAAGCGGAATGTTGCTGTAAAAAGCAGAATCGGGGTTGTATCTCCTGAATGCCCTGGTGCCTAAAATGGAATCATTCAGGCGCATTTCATAGGTTTTATTGGCATTGCTGAGGCCCTGTGCCCAATAGCTGGCCGATATTCTGGCAGTGGTGTTTTTAAAGGAAAAAAGTTTGCCCAACCCAATGGTAAACGGAGATGAACCAAAGCGAACATCAGCCCAGCCTTCACCTGCTTCAAAGGAGGAAGAACGTACATCTTTTCCCTGAATATTAATGGCAAAACCCAGGTTGCGGGACGACCGCGGATTCACCAAAATGCTATGCATGAAAAACGAATCGGGAGTGAGTGAAGATGCCAGCGGATTGTGTGCTACAGAAATGATACGTTGATTAACGGTCTCTGTATTTACTGTAAGGTAATAATAGGCTGTGTCGCTAAACATGCTCCATCTGTCGTTGAGCTGGTTAGCCGTATTCCGAAACAAATCTTTGTCGGTTTGTCCATCGTTAGCCTTGCCCCAAAATTCGAGGTATCCATCGCTGCTCATAATGCCAGAAGCCGGATAAGTATACATGGGAACTTCAACGCCGTTGCGAATGAGTTGAAAATGCTCCACCGGAGTACCCGCCAATCCGTTGGCCAAGAGTGTTGCATACGGAATGCGGTGGAGTAAATTGTAGTCGGCTTTCTGAATATGGTTGTTGGCAACACCAGTAACAGTATTGGTAGGCGTTACTGCAAAACGGTAGTAGGTTTTGTTGTAGTTAATCCATTCATTTCTGAAGGATTGAGCACTGGCGGTATTGCTCATTATCCATAACAACAGCACCAGCCTAAACAGGCTGGTGGCATTGTGGAAGATATTTTTGCCTATGTATTGATGCCTTGCGCAGGTCCGGTGACCTGTCTTTCTCATATCACTGCTCCGCATAGAATTTAAGGTAATGGTAACTGCAAATGTGGGTTATTGTTTCTGCATTTTCTGGGTGAATTGTTGATCGCCTTTTTTATAACGAATGAAGTACATACCTGGTGGCAATGTGCCCGCTGGTATGTTGAGTGAGCCTATTGCCGTTTTGCTTACCAGCACACGCCCCAGCGCATCTATCAGTTCTACCTGCCAGCTGTTGGTAAGGTCGCCTGTTACAATACGTATTTCATTGGTAAACGGATTAGGGTACACAATAACTGTAGCTGCATCGCCTACAAATACCTTGTAAGTAGGAGAGTATACAATATTACCGTTGCCATCTTTTACCCGAAGGCGGTAAAAATTGTATCCCAACGGAGCCGTAGTGTGCTGATATGTATAAGCAAACAAGCCGGCGCCATTGCCCGTAGGCAGTTGCGTGGCAATAGCAGAAAGCTTGGTAGAATCCTGTCCAGATTCAATCACATAATCTGCTATATTGATTTCATTGCTGAAGTTCCAGGCCAGATCAACAGTTTTATTGGTGGCGTTGGCAGAAAAATTCACCAACTGGATGTCAATCGTTTTTTCTGTACTCAGGTAGTTATTGCCATACACATCGCTATAAGCAAGTCGGTATTTATTGGTGCCCAATGACGGCCGCAGGTGGGTGTATGTATAACTTGATAATGGAGCTCCTGTATTGGAGGCTGAGCGGGTGCCCACGGTAGCCCAGGTGCCTGTAGCATTTAATGAATGCTCAATGCGGTAGCTGTTGAGTTTCATTTCGTGCTCAAACGACCAGTTGTGTAAAAGTGCATTGCCCGATGGGGTCATGCTGTAATCCATCAACCGAACCTTTATTTCAATGGCAGGCGTTGTAATTACATTTCCGTAGATATCTGTGATGCGGAGACGATAATAGTTATTTCCAATCACCGGGTTGCCGTGTGCCAGCAGGTATAGCTGCGATGGCTGCGCATTATTTACCGGCAGTTGTGTTAGTACCACTTGCATGTTGCTGCTATCGGTTCCAAACAGTACATCGTATTGCTTCACTTTTAATTCATACGCCACTTGCCAGCTGGCTGCTACCTGATTTAGTGAAGGGGCAGCTTTGAAGTTGACAAGTTGTACGGCATCTTTCAATGTATCTACTACAAATGGCAGGTAGGCCAGGTTGTTGAAATATGCCTGTTCTACGGGGTTGCGTTGTTCATTTACCACAAGGCGCAGGTAGTACCGGCCAAACAGTGTATCGGCTTTGCCAGCAAAATAAATACGGGCTGTATCGCCGGCAGCCATGCTTTTCAAAGTACCTGATTTGAGTGTTATTTCTTGCCCATTGGCATTGCCCATGGTAAGCTTGTAGCTGGTGGCACCCAGTTGCTGCTTGCTGATGTTTTTAAATGCAATGCCCATTTTTAAAGAATCTTTCAGGGCTATCAATGTGTCAGCAGTCCAGCGCCAGTAGTCGGCGGCACTGAGTGCTCCATCGGGCACGGGCTCATAGGCTACCCGCCAGTGGTTCAGCTGTACCGATTTTGCTTTGGCTGTATCGCTGCTGTACATACGCAATTGCACGTATGGGTAAATGGCGGGGCTCAGCCCGCTGATATCTACATTGGTTTCGGTAGCAGGCATGGTACGAATGAGGGTGTAATTGCCCGCATTGTTTTTGGCATATAGTTGCAGGTATGCCGTGCCTTTGCTGTTCGGGTCAAGGTCTTTTTGGCTGGCCCAGGTAAGGGTGCGCCAGCTGCTGGCCGGCCCAAAGTCGGGCGAAGTAATATAACCACTGGTATCGCTGGTGTACAGGTTTTGCGATGTTTGAATACGGTCGTACAAACCCTCACTAAATACGGTAATGGGTTTAAAACTTACGGTGTCATCTTTCTTAAAAAAGAAGGCGAAAGTGCGGGGCTTATTCAGCGAGTCAAGGTTTTGGAAACCCTGATTTGCCAGCGCATGATAGAGTGAATTTCCTTTACCATACATCACGGTGTCCCGTTTCCAGTATTGTGCATAGCTGCTATCGTGTGGCGGGTCGAGTACCAAACGGGCTGCTACATAATGGCCTTTCGGAATCTGGTTCAAAAAGTCCATAATGAGCTTGCGGTTGGTATGGCTGTAATAGTAAAATTCGAAGTTGTATTCCCTGCCAGGACCGCAGTAATAGCCGCTGCCATATTTTCCTCCGGTGCTGTTATCCCAGGGCTTAAAGGTTTGTCCGTCAAACACGTTGAAAATAATGGAGCTGCCAATACAGGCACTGCGAATGCTGCGCAGGCCATTTACAATAATGCTGAAATGTGCTTCTTCTGTAGCACTGGTTGGGTACACGCCATGCTCGGCGTACAGGTTTTGCGGCACATCTACAAACTGCAACTGACGGGTAGGTTCTTCTATTTTAAGTTTGGTAAATGCCGACTGTTGGTGCTGGAAAAAATGCGATTGATTGGAGCCGGTGCCCAATGCAGGCTGATACAGAAATGAAGCCTGCTTCCAATCGGTAGCTACGCCCACACTTACGGGTGACAATCGCCAGTAATACACTGTATTTGCCTTCCAACTAACGGCAGGTGTAAAGCTGATAGAACCACCAATACAGCTGGTGTCTTTACTTACCAAAGAAGGTGAGTTGAAGTAAGCAGAGGTATCTACCTGTATGCGATAAGTAGCCAGTTTGGCGGCCGGGTTTGCGGTAGAGCCACTCAGTTTCACCAATGGTTCCTGTACAATGGAAAGATGATAAGGATAAGTTGGAATGAGCACATTGGTATTCATGTCAAAAGCCTTACGGGCGGTATTGTTTTGCTCAGAAAATTCAGCAATACTTCCGTCGGGGTCTATGGTGGCTACTACATAGTTAGTGCCAGCTGAAAACATACCTTTTAATCCCAGCTTCACTTGCACACTGTCCATTTTTAAAAGGTTCGAAATACTGGTGCGCAGCAGTAATGTACGCTTACCATCGTTGGCTTCGTGGTAGATGGCTACATCAACCGTTTCTCTTACAGACCGGGCTATGTTGGCAAACTTCACTTTTACCCAAATGGAGTCGTTGCTTACATCGGGCGATACTGGCAAAAAGCTAACCATGTCTTCGCTGGTGGTATAGTCAGCAGCAGGGAATGGATAAGGCACAATGGCAGGGTCACTGTGCAGGATAACCTGCTCCAGATTGTATCGGTTGAGCGGGTCATTTGGCCCGGTTACAGCCCATGTGCTTCTGATGGATTCCTGTTGTATTTCTCCGATTGATTTGCCATAACTCAACCTTCCGAAGTGCTTGTAAAACTCATTGGTGAAGATGTGCATGTAGTTGATTACCCCGAGATCTGAATTGGAAATGAACGAGATAGCACCTTTATTTTTAGCGAAAATGAAGTTCTCGGATACGCTTACGCTTTTAGACTGCAACCGGTAGGAGCTAAAATCGAAAATATTGCCAGCCCGGCATCCGTTGGCTATAAAAATGGGAAACTTGCCATTGCTGTTTTTGTACTGCTCTGGTCCACTCAAATTGAAGTCTATACCGCTGGCAGAGGAGTGGCCGAAGTAAGTAATAAGCCCTACACCATTGTCTACTCTGTTTTTAATTTGAGCCATATCGCTGGCAAACGTGGGATTGTTGATTCTTCGGTAAGCATTCACTTTGCCACCAATAGAAGTATCTACAATGCTCAAACGATATCTGTTGAAAAAGTTGGTGATGATATTGGCTAAAAACGCATCGTCGCCACCTACCAGATGAATCACCTCTTTTTTCCAATCCCGGTCTGCTGCAGTTGCTGTAGGGCTATGCATCAGTTGTTCGTACATTTTTACTTTTTCGAGATAGGTAGCAATTTCATCGTTAGTAATAGCACTGAGCCTGCCTATAGGTACCAGTGGAATAGGCGAACTATTATCTGCAGCGGCTAGAAGGTTATCAGAAGCAGGAGTACCAAAATTGGGGATGGCTGCAAGCTCTTGGGCGCCTGGAATACCTTGCAAGCCCCGGAATGATTCGTAATAGGTGCCATGCCCGATGAGAAACACAAACTTTGGCTTTTGCGCAAAACGGGCAACTGAGTAACGAATAAAATTACGAATAGCCAAAGGGTGCTTTCGTTGACCATATGCAAACTGTTCAGCCAGTTCATCCATATCGCATAGCAGCACTTTGTACGCTCCGCCTTCGGCAGACTCACGGTATTGTTTGTAATCTTGCACTCCTTGTCCGCGACTGGTGAGTACTTTGTGGCTGATGATTATATAATCTCCCTGATTGGCTGCCAATGAAAAATTTACAAACTGCTTGGTTTCCAATTTTGAAACCGTACGAAGGTTGGTTACCTGATTGTTGATGACAACGTCACGATTAGTGGCCGAACCATCAAGCAAAACAAAACTACTGTCGCCTGCATTTTGAGTGAGGTATCTTTTTTTATTGGTCAAATCGTACACTACCAAAGCCTGATTATCTGTCCGGAAACCTTTTAACCGGAGATGGTTGCCATTGGCTTTTGCTGCAAGCAGCAGAGAGAATGTATTATCTCCTGCAAAACTGAACTTGCGGGGATAACGAATACCGCAGTTATTGAGGTAAATATATTCCCAGTAAAATGGGTTGTCGCTCATCCATTTCAAACTGAGCCCGTCGTTGCGGATAACGGAAGCTGCCAGATTTTTAACCGTGTCTTTTTTCATAGAAAAACCAGCGGAAAAAACTGATCCTACCAATGAATCATTAATGAGTACCTGTATGTTTCTGTCGAGTGGATAGTTGCCGGAAACACTGTAAGCAAAATCGATGGTGGGTGGTCCGTCCGGGCTATGAAAAAGATTGTTGATAGAAAAACTGAGCGGAGCCCAGTTGTTGAATGGCTGTGCCGCCCAACCTTCGCCACCATTGAGCAATGAGCTGCGAACGGCTTGTCCGGCCACTACTTGTGCTGCACCATAGTTCCAAGTATAGTAGCTCTGAAAGTTGTAAAAATGCATGAAGTATTTGTCGGCGGCAATGCTGGTGCTTGCTACGTTGTTGGCAGTAGCCGTAATTCTCAGGTTGGCTCTGCCGGGGCTCACGGTTAAAAAATGCCAGGCAGTATCAGAAAAGTAGCTGCGTTCTGTATTTACCTGATCAGCGGGGCTGGCAAATAGCTCGGTGTCGGGGTAGCCATCGTTCATTTTGCCAAAAAACTCGATGTAGCCATCGGCGGCAAGCGGGCCCGAAGTTTGGGTGATGTATAAAGGAACCTCCTCGCCATTTCGCCAAAGCTGAAAATCTTGAGCCGGCACAGTACCCAAACCGGCCGAAGCCAATATAGCCTGAGGTATGCGGTACAACCGGGTTTCAGCCACCGGAAATTTGAAATAAGTCTTATTATAGTCTATCCATTCGTTCCGAAAAGACTGACCATTCACCGTGGTGGCTATGCACCATAGGGTTAGTATGCAGTAAAATTTCCTCATGAGAATTGAGAACAGGTTATAAAGATACGGTGGCTTTACGAGTAACCGTAATATGTGTGGAACGAATTAACCGTTGAACATTGTTTTTCCTTAATAATCAATTTCTTAGTGCCAATGCCTTGCATCGGCTATTTTTGCCCACCATTTACAAAAAGAGATTGAGCTCATGAATTTGATAGAAGAACTGCGCTGGAGAGGCATGCTGGCCGATATTACCCCGGGTACCGAAGCACAACTGCTGAAAGAACCCACCACAGGTTATGTAGGCTTCGACCCCACAGCCGAAAGCCTGCATATAGGTAGCCTGGTACCCATTTTATTGCTCATGCACATGCAAAAGGCCGGCCATACACCCGTGGCACTCATTGGCGGTGCTACCGGTATGGTGGGCGATCCATCGGGTAAAAGTGATGAACGAAACTTGCTGGACGAAGCCACGCTGCAGCGAAATATAGCCGGCATTAAAGCACAACTCAGCCGTTTTTTACACTTCGATGCCAGCCAGGCAAACGCTGCTAAGCTGGTGAATAACTACGATTGGTTTAAAGACATCAGCTTCATCGGCTTTTTGAGAGATGTAGGCAAATACCTCACGGTAAACTACATGATGGCTAAAGACAGTGTTCGCAAACGCATAGAAGGCGAAACCGGCATTAGCTACACAGAGTTTGCTTACCAGCTGATGCAGGGCTACGATTTTTACCATTTATACAAAAATGAAGGCTGCAAACTTCAGTTTGGCGGCAGCGATCAGTGGGGAAATATTACCACCGGTACGGAGCTCATTCGCCGCATGACCAATGGCGAAGGCGAAGCTTTTGCCTTTACCTGCCCCCTCATTACCAAGGCCGACGGCGGCAAGTTTGGTAAAACGGAAAAAGGCAACGTGTGGCTGGATGCCGGCCGTACCAGTCCGTATCAGTTTTATCAGTTTTGGCTCAATGCCAGCGATGAAGACGCCGTTCGCTGGATTAAAATTTTCACCTTTTTACCCAAGGAGGAAATTGAAAGCCTGACTGCAGCACATACCGAAGCACCACACCAGCGCCTGATGCAAAAAAAGCTGGCAGAAGAAATTACCGTGTTGGTACATGGCCGTCAGGAGTATGACTTTGCAGTACAGGCTTCTGAAATTTTGTTTGGCAACGCTACTACAGAAGTCATCTTGTCGTTGTCTGAAACACAACTGCTGCAAGTAATGGAAGGTGTACCAGCACACGAAATAGCAAGAGCCAAAGTAGAAGCCGGCATTGATGCCGTGAGTTTGCTGGCCGATTCGGGCATTTTCCCCAGCAGGGGAGAGGCCCGCAAAACCTTACAGGGTGGTGGTGTTAGCATCAACAAACAAAAACTTGACGGCCCCGATGCGATTATAGGAATGGATAAACTGTTGCACAACAAATACCTATTGGTGCAAAAAGGAAAACGCAATTATTTTCTATTGCAGATAATCTGAGTCTGTCACATCATTGCTGCAAAAAGCCGACACCATTGTGCCGGCTTTTTGCATCCGTTAAACGAGCTGTCTATTTCTTATAAACCATGTACACCAAACAAGAAGCTTCTGCTATTACAACCGCTTTCTGGACAAGTCTTGGCCAGTACATGAAACCTGTGCCCAGTATATGGAAGGAGAAAGTAAATTGGCTCAACTACAAAACCGGCATTAAAGATGTATACATACGAATGCATGCCAGCAAAAGTGAAGCGTCAATTGGTATTGAAATCGCTATTCCAGATGAAGTCATCCGTCAGCTAGTATTTGAACAAGTACTGATGATGAAAAAAATGCTGGAAGCTGAAACAGGAGAGCCATGGAACTGGGAAGCAAACTACAGCAACCAATACGGTATTGAGCAGTCAAGAATATTTATAGTACTGCCAGCGGTAAATGTTTTTAAAAAAGAAGATTGGCCTGCCATTATTTCGTTTTTTAAACCACGATTAATTGCTTTGGATGCCTTTTGGGCAAATGCGAAAGATGGTATTGAAATGGTGTTGTAATGCGTTGTGAAATGAAATTAATCTGTAGCATAAATGTATGCTGGTTTCTTTTTTAAATTTTTCTTTTCTGTCTTATAGCCATTTGGTTGAATAAAAAAAAGTTGCCTCCGGAGAGACAACTTCTTGCATGTATGAGAAAAAAACCTCTATCAATAACCGGGGTTCTGATAGGCCGCCATATCTGCAGCTGACATAGGCTTGCCATTTACTGTTTGTGCAATCATTTGCAAGTAAGGAATTGGCCTTAGTTTATGGAATGCTGCAAACGATGGACTGATATCAGCATTGTACAGTTTTGTTCTGTCGAACAAGGTTTCTGTACGGGCCAAATCTTCCCAACGATAAAATTCGCCGCATAACTCACGGGTTCTTTCATTCAATATAAAATGAATGAACCTGTCTGGAGTTGATGTCACATTTGCAGGATACAATTCGCTGGCTGCATTGGTAGTAAACAAATCGGTTGTGGCCAGATTGCTGGCAGCCGTTGCATTCAGTGTATTGGCACCACCGAGGTATTGCCATATTTGCGGACTGCGGGCTTCGTTGGCTTTGTATGCTGCACGATTGCGCAATGCATTTACATATGTGAGTGCAGTGGAATAATCGCCCTTTCTGCCATTTGCTTCTGCAAGTATCAGGTACGTTTCGCCAAGGCGGGCAAATGTACCATTGCGTATGCCACGGGCTTCGTTGTTGGTGTTGGTTAAGCGTACAGGATCCGCAAACTTCCACATGGTTAGGTACTTGTTGTTTGAGAAATCTTCGGTAATGGCGCCACCGGGAGCGGTAGTTTTAAAGCGGGCATAAATGGCATAGAAACGCATTCTGCTGATGTCGCTTGTCAACACAGGATTCGACCTCGGATTTACAATAAACAACGCAGCTGTATCACCAATACCTACACGTGGTCTTCCTACTAAACTTGGTGTAGGCGCATTAGCTGCAGTCCATACCGCAAGGCCGGTGTTGGAGGTTATGTTTCTGTAAAACACCGTTTGGAATGTTTTGAAAAAACGAGAGTCATTTACCTTATCAAAAATATCGATACTGTAATCTGTAGGGCGTAACCTGCGGAAAGGACGACCGTTGAAAAAATCTCGTGTCATACCGGGCATACCAGCATCATACTGTGTAGCATAAAACAAATGCGTTTGGTTGTTGGTATTGGTGGCCAGGTTCAGGTTGCTGCTAAACTGTGCAGCAAAAATGATTTCATTGCTGGCATTGTTGGCATCAATCTTTGCTTTGCTGCTCAAAGGAGCAGATCCGTTTTCACCCAATTGTGGAATAACGCCGTCGGGATATGATGCATTAAACAAGTTGCCGTAATCGGCTTCCAGTGCATGGCCACTGCTGGTGATTACTTCATTTGCATAATACACGGCACTGTCCATATCTGTTGGCTTTTGGCCACGCTTATCGCTTACAGCACTGCCACGGGTAAGGTAGGCTTTGGCCATAAAATGATAGGCCATGGCACGGGTAGCTCTGCCACGGTCGGCGCCGGTGTACCGCCAGGGCAATGCAGGACCAGCTTCTTTAAAATCGGTCATGATTTGATTGTACACCTGCTCGATGCTTGCCCTTGGAAATTCGTACTGTGGATCGGTAGGAACAGTAGTGACCAATGGCACACCGCCCAACTGCTGCACCAACTGCAGGTAGTAAAATGCACGAAGGGCTTTCAACTCTGCAATACGCAGATTTTTTTGAGCAGTAGTGCCTAATACTTTTGACGTAGGGTCATCAAACTTGCTGATTAAATCAATGCCCTGATTGCAACGACGAATGCCTGAATAGTTGTTGATCCACAATCCATTTACAAAGGCATCATTGGCATTAAGGTTGGCGTCATAATCGTTGTAACGAACGTTGTTAAACTGGTCGCCCTCCCGAAATTCATCGGTACCAAAATTGTACATGCAGTACGATTGTTCACCAGTAAACTTCCATTGCAAAGGAGCGTAGGCGGATTTTACCAAATCTTCCAGTCCGTTGTCGGTTTTGTAGTAGTCTTCGGTAAGCGTAGTTACCAGTTCTTCTTCAATAAACTTTTTGCAGGAGGAAAAGACGAGCAATGCTGCGCCAACCACCATGTATGAGGTATATTTCAAATGCTTTTTCATGAAAATTAATTTAGAAGGTTAGCTTACAGATCAACCCTTACACCTACTACATAACTTCTGAAGCTGTATGAAGTAGGTCCAACCTGATTGGTAGTGGTACCGGGAAACTCACGGTACGGCACTGTTTCCGGATCGTAATCTGAGGCACCATGAAATAAGATGGGGTTTACTGCACTGAAATACACAGCCGCATTGTTCATAAATACCTTTTGTG
Organism: Chitinophagaceae bacterium; assembly: GCA_020848815.1. GTDB lineage: Bacteria > Bacteroidota > Bacteroidia > Chitinophagales > Chitinophagaceae > Phnomibacter. The sequence continues at coordinate 37,250 of JADLHL010000280.1, forward strand.
CTACAGCACGTGGTAAGCGATAGGTAAGCGTAATATTCTTTACCCGAGCATGTGTTGCTTCACGGTAAGTGAGGGCTTCCCAGTTGAGCGGTATATCACTTGTTTGTGTTGGCTGCTGGTATTCATTACTTGGGTTAGAAGGTGTCCAGTAATTCACTTTGTTCGATTGATAACGACCAACCAAACCCGGACGTGGCACACGATACATACCACCTACACGGAAGTACACCAGAAAATTCAGCTCCCAGTTTTTATACGTAAATGTATTTCCGATACTGGCTATAAATTTCGGATTGTGTGATCCTAAAATGATACGGTCGGCGGGGCTGAATGAGCTGTCGCCATTAGCATCTACAATCTTAATTCTACCAGGCTGGTAGTTGTTGTTGTTACGACCATTTTTGGCCCAGTAAATAGAAGGCAGTGAACCCTTGGCTGCTGTATCTGTGTATTGGAAAATACCATCTTTTTGAAAGCCCCAATACACTTGCAATGGCTGGCCCAAAATCCAAAGGTTGGCAAAGTTGCTATTACCACTTCCGTCAATGTCAACTATTTTTTCTTTGTTGGCGGTAAACATCCAGTCTGTTGTCCAGCGGAAATTTGGACGGATGATGTTCTGTGTTGTCAGTGCAATTTCAATACCCTTGTTGCTTACTTCACCCAGGTTGAAATACACATTACTTACACCATTGGCAGCAGGTATGGTACGGTTTTGCAACTGATCGGTTGTTTTAGAACTGTACATATCAATCACACCACTGATGCGACCTTTCAGCAAACCAAATTCCAACCCAATGTTGGTGGTAGCTGTTTTTTCCCAGGTAAGGTTAGGCGTTGCAAACGTAGTAGGAGCTGAGCCTATAGCAGCTGTTCCGTTTCCCCAGTTGTAATTGGTAAATCCAAGTGGTCCTGCTGTTTGATAAGGATCGATTGATGCATTGCCCACACGGCCATAACCCATGCGGAAACGGGCACTGCTAAACAGGTTTTGATTCATGAAAAAACTTTCACGGTCTACCTGCCACGCTATTGATGCCGATGGGAACCACGCTCCCTTGTTGCCTTCTGCCAGTACAGATGAATTGTCGTAGCGATTGCTGAGGGTCACCAGATATTTTCCTTTGTAACCATACTCTATGCGGCCCATGTAAGACAGGTATTGAGATGCGGAGTAGGTGCCATTGCCTGTAACAGTGGCATCAGTATTGCGCTGCAGCGAGTACCATTTTTGTTGTTCAAAAATCAGGTTGTTGGCCGACATGGTAAGTGAGCTGCTGCGGTTGAGACTTTGCAGCTCCTGTAACAAGGTTACATTGATGCTGTGGTCATCTTTAATACGGGTGTTGTAAGTTAAAATATTATCATACACCCATGAGCTGGCTTCGTTGGTGGTTTGTGTAGCATTGGCCGCACTACCCAATCTTATTGATGATTGTGCACCGTTGAACTGACCACGGATAGAATTTCTTCTGTCTAAACCAAACATGGTTTTAAACTTCAATCCTTTCAGCAGGGTAAGCTCTGCGTAAATGTTTCCAAACACACGGTTGGCTGTAGTTTGGTCAAACACCGTATTGCGGTCGTTTATGGCATTAATGATTTGTTGGTCGCGGTTGGGAAACATAATCCAGTTACCGTTACTGTCATATGGTTCTACCAATGGAATCATGCCAGAAGCATTGGCATAGGAGCTGGTGCTGCTGTTGGTAATAGCATGTATGTAGCTCATGCTGGTACCAAAGTTTAAAAACTTGGTAGGCTTAAAATCAACACTGGTGCCCGCAGTATAGCGGGTATAGTCTTGTGCATACTCAATGCCTTTTTGCTTAAAGTAACCAAGGTTGAGCGACGACTTGAATTTGTCTGTTCCACCGGTTACACTTACGCTGTGGTTATCGGTTGTACCGTGGCGAAGGCCAACATTATTTTGCCAGTCGTAGCTACGCACTTTCGACGGATCGTACATGTCTATACTGTCTATCTGCGATGTAATACCCAGGTTGGTCATCAAGGCACGTTCTTCTGCAGTAGTGGCACGACGCTGCGCAATAAACACATTATTGGCAGGGTCGTACACCCGCCATGTGTAAGCATCTTTTATGCCGTTCCATTGCTCTATACTACCAAAGCGATCTCTGAACAACGCAATGTCATTTAGAGCGGTGGGGTAGTAAAATAATGGATTGGATGCAGTGGCTACACCACGGGTACGGGTATAGCTTCTGTCGGCAAAAAATGCCTGCCGCCAAGAGTCAGCAATCTCCGCACCGTTAAAGATGGGTAATGGACGGATAATTTGTTCTACAGACCGGCTGCCCTGATAGTTGACAGATGTTTTACCAGCCTTTCCTTTGCGGGTAGTAATTTGAATAACACCATTGGCACCACGCACACCATAAATAGCAGTGGCAGATGCATCTTTCAACACATCAATGTTTTCAATATCTGCCGGGTTCATGTCGTCGATGGTGTAGCTCACCGGAAAACCATCTACCACATACAGCGGCTCGTTGGATGCACTCAGCGAACGGTTGCCACGTATGCGTATGGTGCTACCAGCACCAGGCCTGAATGAGTTGGCAGTTGCCAGTACACCCGGTACCTGGCCTTGCAGTGCTTGCGTAATATTGGTAGATGGAACTGAGCGTAGCTTTTCGCCGGTAAGGGAGGATGTAGCACCGGTTACTTCGGTCCGCTTACGGGTACCATAGCCTACCACCACCACATCATTCAGCGCAGAGGCATCTTGCAGCAGCGAAATTGTGAGAGAGGTTTTGCCGGCAATCGACACTTCTTGTGCAGCAAAACCTACGTACGAAAACAGCAGTGTTTCATTGCCCGTTAGTCCGGTAAGGGTAAAAAGGCCCGAAGCATCTGTTTGTGTACCCTTGGTACTTCCTTTAATGGTAATGGTTACGCCTTGTAACGGCTTTCCTGTTTCATCGGCTACTTTGCCCGAAATAGTTTGTTGGGTAGCTTCTTGCGCTTGTGCAGTGGAGAAGGGATACAATGCAGGTGCAACGTTCCCCACCAGCATGCAGACGAGGAACCCCCATCGTGCAGACGGAATTTTTTTCATACGGCAGTTGTGTTGGGTTAAAATCGAATGTTAAAGTAAAAACGGCCTTTTCCTACACTGTCCTGCACCGTACTGTAATTAATAAGAAAATATAGTAATACAATTTTTCGAAAATGCCCTAAAACATTGGGTTTTAATGCTGCGGGGCCACATTGATGCGGGTAAAAAATCCTTCGGTCAAAACACTACTTTATTTGCGCAATCGTATGCGTAAGCGGTTTTGTTTTGATGTCTGTCAGCAGCCATACTTCAATCTTCATTTCATTTCTCTTGCCTGGAATGCTTTTATGAACAGCATTGTGTTGCGTAGCAATACGTTCAAGCACAAAAAGCAAAAGGGTTTTGGCACCATGTACCAAAACCCTTTTGCAAAAAAATCAGCGATTGAAGAATAATTACTGCACCACAAAGTTGGTGGTGGTTGGCTTTGTCATGCCAGCATCTTGAACTTGCAGTGTGTACAAGCCGGCACGCAATTGCTGAATGGGGATGGCCAAACTGCCATTGGTGCTATTCATTTGGCGGCTAATGAGTACCTGACCTGCAGCATTGCTAATTTGTATGCGACCATTGAAACCTGCTTGCTGTCCAAGCTGTACTTGCAGTGTATGGCTGGCAGGGTTGGGGTAAATACGCACCGACAATGCCGTGGTGGCTGCAAACTGTACCTGCTGCACAGCAGAGTAAGTAAAGCTACCATCAAGGTCTACACTTTTCAAGCGATAGAAATTTGTACCATTGAGTGGTGCGGCATCTACCGCTTTGTAGCTGCGCAAAGTATTGCTGTTGCCACTGGCTGCAACCGTGCTTACGGTGCTCCAGTTGCTGCTGCCATTGCTACTGCGCTGCAATTCAAACTGCTTGCTGTTGCTTTCGGTTGTGGTGGCCCAGTTGGCTACTACCGTTTGCTTCTCCCGGGCTACAGCAAAATGGCTGAGGCTTACTGGCAAAATAGAAGCGTTGGTGGAAAGGCTGAAATCATCTACCGCCAAACCATCGTCAGCTCCCGATGCATTCGCATCACTCCAGCGAATCCAGAAAGCTGCACCATTGGCAATACTCAAACCGGTAATGGTAAAGCTGATGGCAGTACGGTTGCCAGCGGCATTGCCATCTTTGGTACCAGCAGTTGCAGTATTTGGGGTTACAAAATCAAGATTGTTGATGTCTGACCATGTGGTGCCTGTGCTAAGTGATGTTGCATCTAAACTAAGGCTAAAATCTAATTGATCGGTACGGGAAGCAGTTCCCAAACGCCAAAGCTCACCGGTGTAGTTAATGGTAATAGAGGTAAGGGTAATGCCTGTGTTGTTGGTAAAAGAAGCGCCGAAAAGTGGGGTTAAGTTACCACTCAATAAACCGCCGAGAGCTCTGTCTGTTGCAGCCGTTGTACCATAGCTGTAGGTATTACCAGCATTCGAACTACCATTATCCGCTGCGTAAGTGGTGTTAGCATTAGCTCCACTTTCTAACATAGACCAGCCAGAAGGCAACGTTGTCTGGTTATTTGTCGTACCAGTATTCGCCAGTGCATCAAAATTTTGTGTGTAAGTACTGCCAGCCAGTAAGGAAATTTGTGCAAAGCTCAAAGAAGACAGCAGGCTCAGTGCCGTCACAAAAAGTAAAGGTTTTCTCATAGAAGGGTATTTAATTAAAGTGAGGCGAATATAACCCGCCTTTTTGCACCAAATACCCCGCAAACCATAACAGTGAGTAATTAATGGAAACTTAATGCTCAGGGGCTCTTTCAGCCCTGCTTAGCCTGCCATACCTGCCACATATTTTGTATGTCGGTGGCAAATACTTCGGCTATGGGAGCCTCCGTTAACTGCCAGCTGCCTTCGGCTATTTCTGCCTCCAGTTCGCCGGCATCCCAACCGCAATAACCAATCAAACATTTTACTTCGTGGCTACTCAGTCGGCCTTGTTGCAGTAGAGAAACAATGGCTGCAAAATCGCCACCTGTGGCCAGTCCTTCACAAATGGTGAAACTGTTGGTTACTACATCGGGGCGGGAGTGAAGGCAGTACATCATGTCGCTTTGTACGGGGCCACCATTGTACAAGGGCTGTGCCGGGCCATGCCGAAATTCCTGCAGCTCATTCAGGTTTCGCCCATGCAGTTGATTGATGATAAACCCAATGCAGCCATCGCTGTTTACTTCTGTTATCACCAATATGGTTTGCTCAAAAAAAGTATCATCGAGCAAGGGCGTACTCAGCAAAAACTGACCGGGGCGAATGTGCATACAATTGCTTTAGCACCTAAAGGTACGTGAGTATCTGCCGAATGATTATGCTTGGTTGGACAAATGCATCAATGAAAAGTAGATGCTGCTGTACGACGAACGACTTGCTTCTACAGTATATTCGATGACAAACAGGAATCAATATGGCCGGCCTTCGCAGCAACCGATCTTTTGCCCGTACTAACAACGATACCGGATTTGGCAACAACTCCACTATTCACGGTGACCGATTTGTGCTACCCGATGGCACTTTCAATATCCGGCGCAAGGGCAAACGGCCTTGGGAATGGTTTAGCCTTTACCATACCATGCTCAACATTCCTGCCTGGCAGTTTATACTGGTGGTACTAACGTTTTTCTTTTCGATTAATCTCTTGTTTACACTGGTGTATCTGGCCATTGGCTTTCATGAATTTACCGGCTATATACCAACCGATAACTGGGGCCGCACCAAAGAGCTGTTTTATTTTAGCCTCGAAACGTATACCACGGTAGGCTATGGCAGAGTGAACCCCACCGGCGATTTAGCTTCGCTGGTGGCGGGTGTAGAAGCTATGAGCGGCTTCCTTTCATTTGCCTGGGCCACGGGTATGTTGTACGGAAGATTTGTACGCCCACGGGCCAATTTGCGTTTTAGTAAAACGGCTGTGATTGCACCATTTAAAAACATCACTGGTCTGATGTTTCGGTTTGTAACGCTGAAAGAAAAACATACGCTGACCAATGTGCATGTAAAAGTAAATCTGGCCATGAAAGCTCCGGAGGCCGAGGGCGGTCAATATCAATTTTATACATTGGTGTTGGAGCGGTCGCATGTAGACAACCTGCCCATGAACTTTACCGTAGTGCATCCGATAGACGAACAAAGTCCGCTGTATGGCATGCAGCCGGCAGATTTTGCAGCTGCCGATGTAGAGTTATTTGTGTTGGTGAATGCATTTGATGATGTGTACAGTGCTACCGTGCAACAACGCACCAGCTATGTGTACGAAGAACTACAGCACGGTGTAAAGTTTGTACCCATGTATCAGGAAAGTGCTGATGGCAGCACCACCATGTTGGAAATGGATTTGCTGGATGTAACGCGGTAAGTTTTTTTTACTAAAGTTCGTTGAGTAGAAACAAAGTAAAGGCTTCGAAATTTCGCTAGTAGAAGGACTGAAGTATTGCAAAAAAAGATATACTATGACTAATCCCATTCAGATTCCGCTAAAGAAAATAAGGATGCTTGGCTATCTAGCCGGAGCTCTCGTATTTGTATTGCTGAGTAGTTGGATGTTGCAACTGACAACACAAGCCAATCAATGGAGTGTAAGCCGGCTGATGATAATTGTTATTGGTGTGGCTGGTTGCTTGTTTTTTGGTTTGATGGTATTGCTTATGCTTGCTAAATGCATAAGCAGCAAACCGGGGCTAATACTCAATGAGGAAGGATTGTACGACAACTCCAGTGGTCTGTCGGTTGGATTCGTTGCTTGGTATGATGTAAAAAAAATTAAAATATGGCACAATGGCTCCACAACTTTTTTGGTAGTTGTTGTAAATAGACCATCGCAATACATCAAAAGAGAAAAGCAATTACTCAAAAGAATAGCAATGCGAATAAATCAACGCATTACAGGTTCTCCCATCAACATTCTGGTCAATTTTTTAGATATGAATTTGTACGATCTTCAAGACATAATTGCAGCGAAAATGAAACAGTCAACAGCAAATGAAGGGCGTAAGCCTTAAATAAAGTTCGCCTATTCAAAATAAAAAAGCCCGTTACCAAAAAAAAGTAACGGGCTTTGATTGTAGCTGATAATTAGCTTAGTAGCGGTACATTTCAGACTTGAATGGACCCACTTTGCTAATGCCGAGGTATTCGGCTTGAGCGTCGGTCAGTTCGTCGAGTTGTGCGCCTACTTTGGCAAGGTGCAAACGGGCTACTTTTTCATCCAAATGTTTTGGCAGTACGTACACTTTGTTTTCGTAGTTGGCGTAGTTAGTCCACAGTTCTATTTGCGCCAAAGTTTGGTTGGTAAAGCTGGCACTCATTACAAAGCTTGGGTGACCTGTAGCACAACCAAGATTTACGAGACGGCCTTCAGCCAAAATGATGATGTCTTTTCCATCAACATTGTACAGGTCAACCTGTGGCTTAATGGTGTCTTTGGTATGACCATAGTTTTGGTTGAGCCATGCAATGTCAATTTCAATATCGAAGTGGCCAATGTTGCACACAATGGCTTTGTCTTTCATGAGTTTGAAATGTGCACCCGTAATGAGGTCGCGGCAACCGCTTGCTGTTACAATGATGTCAGCATGTTTTACTGCTTCAATCATCGGCATTACTGCAAAGCCATCCATAGCAGCCTGCAATGCACAGATAGGATCAATTTCGGTAACAATAACACGGGCACCAGCACCACGAAGGCTCATGGCACTTCCTTTACCTACGTCACCGTATCCACCAACAACAGCTATTTTACCAGCCATCATTACATCGGTAGCACGACGAATAGCATCTACCAAACTTTCCTGGCAACCATATTTGTTGTCGAATTTGCTTTTGGTAACGCTGTCGTTTACGTTGATGGCAGGAATGGGCAAAGTGCCTTTGGCCATACGTTCGTACAAGCGGTGAACACCTGTAGTGGTTTCTTCGCTCAATCCTTTGATGTTGGCAATCAACTCAGGGTATTTATCAAACACCATGTTAGTGAGGTCGCCACCATCGTCCAAAATCATGTTCAACGGACGGTCGGCGCCACCAAAGAACAAAGTTTGTTCAATACACCAATCCGCTTCTTCCTGGCTTTGGCCTTTCCAGGCATATACACCAATACCTGCAGCAGCAATAGCAGCAGCAGCCTGATCTTGTGTAGAGAAGATGTTACAGCTGCTCCACTTTACTTCGGCACCCAAGGCTACCAGGGTTTCGATGAGTACAGCAGTTTGGATGGTCATGTGCAGGCAACCGGCAATGCGGGCACCTTTGAGCGGCTGGCTGGCGCCATACTCTTCGCGGATGGCCATCAGACCGGGCATTTCGGCCTCAGC
>JADLHL010000281.1 GCA_020848815.1 Chitinophagaceae bacterium
GTGGCAGCCGCATAGCCCATGTTATGTCCTGCAAGGATTACACCGTTAGTGGCGAGCAGTTTTCCATTGCAGCATGTGCCGATTGCAGCGTTCGTTTCACCCAGTCCGTACCCGATGCTGCGCATATCGGTCCTTACTACCAATCCGACAATTACATTTCGCACAGCGATACCAACAAAGGGCTTGTCAGCAAACTCTACAAGCTGGCCCGTACTTACACGCTGGCCAAAAAACGGAAAGATGTACAACGGGCCACACAGCGCCGCACCGGCCAATTGCTGGATGTGGGTTGCGGCACTGGCGCTTTTCTTCATGCCATGCAGCAAGCAGGCTGGCAGGTTACCGGTCTGGAGCCCGATGCCACCGCAAGGGCCAATGCACAACGCTTGTACAACCTGCAGCCGCAAGATCCAGTGGCTTTGTATCAGATGCCGGCGCAGCAGTTTGATGCCATTACCATGTGGCATGTGCTCGAACACATTCATGATTTGCATGGCTATCTCAATGCTTTTCAGCATTGCCTCAAAGCCGATGGAACCCTCATGATTGCCGTGCCCAACTACCTCAGTAAAGACGCACAGCAATATGGTCGCCATTGGGCTGCGTACGATGTGCCTCGTCACCTCTATCATTTTACCCCGGCCAGTATTGAAGTGTTGGCCCGTCAGCATGGTTTTATGGTAAAAAAAGTACAGCCCATGTGGCTCGATGCTTTTTACATAGCCATGCTCAGTGAGCAATACCAAAATGACAAAGGCAATTTGCCGGCAGCTTTTTTCGCCGGTTTGCGCAGCGTGTGGCATGCATACCGCCACCCCGGCACCTGCAGCTCACAAGTATACTGGCTGCAAAAGCAAGCATAGTTTTTTTTGGGGGGATGAGCAGTTGTGCCCTGTGGCAACTGCGTTGTGTCTTCCGATAGCTATCGGGACACGTCATCTGCATCGCTTCGTGGCAACAATTTCGCACTTTTTTTCGCACTACTTGTCCCGCTCAAGGCGGGAGAGGACACAGAGCTATCAAAGGAAAGTAAATGAATCCGTGAAAACCTGCTCCATCCTGCTAATCCGCGTCCTGTGCATTTTTTGTTTTGGGAAAACATTGTGCATTAAAAAATCTGTGCATCTGTGGCTTCTTTTTATTTCGCCCTTTCAGGGCTTCTAATAGTTTGCAACACCTTTATTTCCACGGGCTACACCCATGGCTAAAATATTGTCGCCCTTTCAGGGCTGAACCAAACTTTGTTTAAGTGAAATAGTAAAAGCAATCCGTGTACATCCGTTTCATTTGTGTAAATCCGTGTCCTATCGTCCGCGTCCTATTCTCATAAACGATAAGCATCAATGGTAAGCTAAAACCTTTAGCATTATCTTCGTGGCACATGTACGCCATTGTAGATATTGAAACCACCGGAGGCAATGCCAGCAGTGGCGGGATTACCGAAGTAGCTATTGTGTTGCACAACGGCCTTGAGGTGGAGGGCAAGTTTGAAACGCTCATTAATCCTGAGCAACACATCCCCGCTTATATCACGGCTCTCACTGGTATCAGCAATTACATGCTGGCCGATGCACCAACATTTCCTGAAATAGCCGACCGTATTTTTCGGTTGCTGCAAGGGCGGGTGTTTGTGGCGCACAATGTCAATTTCGATTTTTCTTTTCTCCACCATCATTTACAAATGAACGGCTATCAGTGGCAGGCCAAAAAGTTGTGCACCGTTCGCTATGCCCGCAAAGTGGTGCCTGGTTTGCCTTCGTATAGTTTGGGCAATTTGTGCAGGAGTGTAGGCATCGATATCAGTAACAGGCACCGTGCCGGTGGCGATGTAATGGCTACTGCAGAACTCTTCGAACATTTGCTGGCCAACGATCCGGAGCAAAAGCATTTGCAACATTTTCTGAAAGGCAAAACACCCGATACGTATTTGCCCATGCATGTGCCGGCAGAGCAATTGCATCAGTTGCCTTTTTGCCCCGGTGTATATTATTTCAAAGACCAGCAGGGCAAAGTGGTGTATGTAGGCAAGGCTAAAAATTTGAAGTACCGGGTACGCAGCCATTTTGCCAACAACAGCGGTAGCAAACGCAAGCAGGATTTCATCCGGCTCATCCACAACATTGAATACAAAGCCTGCCTTACAGAAATGCATCCCTTGGTGCTGGAAGAACTGGAGATAAAACGACTCTGGCCTTTGTACAACCGCAGCCAAAAACGACCTATACAATTGTATGGCTTGTATGCCCTGCATGACCAGCGTGGATTTATGCGGTTGGCCGTGGAAAAACGAAAAAAGAATTTACCTGCCATTGCTAGTTTTCACCGTTCTGAAGAAGGCTATATGTTGGGCCGCAAACTCATGCAGCAATTTGATATCAACGAGCAGCTCTTGTTTGTAACGGGGCAAGTGCAAGAGCCGGCAGAACATTATGAACAACACAATGGCAAGATGGAAGCAGCCATTGATTTTTTGCAGGAGCAGCTACCCACCTGCGTGATGTACGAGTGGGGCGAAACGGAAAAAGGAGAACCTGCCACAGTGTTGTATTCTATTGAAAAAGGGCTGTTTACCGGATGGGCCAGCATCCCTCAGCATGTAGTGCCCATTGACCGTACAGCTTTCAACTGGCATGTCTGTTCCGATAATGAATACATAAGAGCCATGTTGTTTCGATTTGCCGATGCACATCCTCAGCAGTGTGTGCTAAATTGTTAATCTCTGATACACTTCCTGTTTTTTTATTTTTTTTGAGACATGAAGAAACTCACCATCCCATTTGTGTTTGCTATTGTTTGTGCTGCTTGCGGCGGCAATAGTAATTCCGAATCAGCGGATATAGCTGATTCTACCAACGCACCCGGCGAAACGGCGCTGTCACTCGTTAGAGAAAACGTTGATCCAAAGCCCGTTGCCAATTTCGAGAAAAAGATTCCGAACGAATTGAACAATTGGTACTTCAGGGTACAGTTGTATGAAACACCCAATCGCTTTCAATACAAGTTGTCGATGCAGTATCAGGAAGTAACAGGTGAGGATACACTGCGCATTCCCAACCTTGGCAAAGAACCGAGGGTGGAGATTAAGCCTGGCAAAACTGAATACAGTTGCATCCTTGGCTTTTATGATCAGGACGGAGTATTCAGAGAATACAAAGAAGTGTCTGTAAAAGATGAATCGCTGAGTTTGACAACACTGAAACGATATGCCGTTTCTGGTGGCGAATAACATTTAAAGTGCTTGTTGCTTTTCGGCAGCAAGCACTTCTTCTATGTACACCACATTGGTGTGTTCTGTTTTCAAAAAACTTTTAGAAGCCCGCTTTATTTTCAACAACGATAGCAGCTGGCGAAAGGCAAATGCGGGAAGCATCCAAACATGCCTACGCATGGCACTGTTGCTGGTATGCGTGGCTACAATGCCGGCAATGCCCACAAAAAAAGCCAGCATGATTGAAGCCCACA
>JADLHL010000282.1 GCA_020848815.1 Chitinophagaceae bacterium
ATTATTCAATATATGCGGTGGGGGCTGGTGCCAAAGTGGGCAAAAGATATGCAGGTGGGTAGTAAAATGATCAACACCCGAAGTGAAAGCATCAGAGAAAAGCCTTCGTTCTTCAATATTTTCAAGTACAAACGGTGCCTTGTTTTGGCAGATGGCTACTACGAATGGAAAGTAGGTATCGAAGCTAAATCGGCCCGTCAACCCTACCGGTTTCATTTGCCCGACAATGAGCTGATGTTGATGGCAGGTTTGTGGGATACCTGGCAAAATGGCCTGCAAACTTTTTCCATCATTACCTGTCCGGCCAATGCCGACATTGCGCCCATTCATCATCGCATGCCGGTGTTGCTTACCCAAAAGTCTGCTACAGCTTGGCTGAGCAATGAAAGCTCAACAGATGAATTGCTTCATCTTTTGCAACCTGCCCCTAAAGGATTAGTGCAGCGTTATCCGATATACCCACTCCTCAATAGGGCTGGCTACGATCATCCGGATGTGATTACACCAATGCCCAGCTTACTATAACTACAAAGGCACTCCCGTTGGAAGTGCCTTTGTTATAGTAAAAAAGTAAAATCTTAGTTTTTTACCAACTTAAAATCTACGCGGCGGTTCTTCAAACGACCGGCGTTGGTTTTGTTGTCGGCTACTGGTTGATCAGCACCAAAACCTTCAGTAGTCAATTGCGCAGCTGGAATGCCATTTTTTACCAACCAGGCTTTTACTGCATCTGCACGGCGTTTGCTCAGGCTCATGTTGGTTTTAGCACTGCCAGTGTTATCGGTATGGCCTTGAATTTGAATGGGGTTGCTACCAATAGCTTTAATGGCAGGCAACACATTTTCTTTCAATTCCTTTACACCTTTTGCAGTAAGCGTGGCAGAGCCAGTACCAAAAGTGATGTTTTCAGGAGTAAACTTGATTTCGGGACAACCATAATTGGCTACAATACCAGCAACCGTTGGGCACTTGTCTTCTTCATCATTTACACCATCAGCATCGGTATCAGGTATAGGGCAACCCTGATAACGGGCAATACCGGGTACGCTTGGGCACTTGTCTTCTTCATCGTTGATACCATCCTTGTCGGTATCAGGAATGGGGCAACCCTGATAGCGGGCAATACCTGCTACACTCGGGCACTTGTCTTCTTCATCATTGATGCCGTCTTTGTCGGTATCAGGAATGGGGCAGCCCTGGTATTTAGCCAAACCTTTTACAGAAGGGCATTTGTCTACATTGTCTGCTACACCATCGCCATCGGTATCAACCGGTGCTGGCGGTGGAGGTGGAGGTGGCGGAGGTGGAGCTACCACTACGGGGGCGGCTTTCGGCTTGCCCATATTTACAGCAATGCCCATGGTAGTGAGAAAATGGTAATTGCCTCTTTCTGTTACAGGTACCCGATACTGGAAATTAGTCATTAAAAAAGTACCTGGAGCAAGCTTTAATTGCAGCCCGGCGCCAAGAGGAACAAATGCATCGAAACGCCCACCACTATAGGCAGAACCGCCGAGGCCGGCTGACAAATATGGTACTAGCGTATGCTTGTCAGTCAACAGCTTTAAATTTAAGCTGGCATCTAGCTCATGGAGTGCTTTTTTGGCTACAGTTCTTGGGGTAGCGTCGCGAAAGGGATAATCAACCCATCCGAGAAAATAATTTGCTGACACATCAAAATGTGAACTCAGCCCTTTGAGGTATGAGATTCCGAATGTGGGATCCTGCTCTCTGAATTTTGCCCATCGCTTGTTAGACATAACGCTTTGCAACGATGAGGTTCGGATACGTTGAGGTGTTACAAAATCTTGTAACCCAAAGTGGATAGCGATTGTTGCTGGCTTTTTTTCATCGTCCTTTTGCTGGGCTGTTGCAATACCAACGGTCATTAAAGCCAGCAATGAAAGGCTTAGTTTTCTCATAAGGGGGAATTTATGTGCGACAAAAGTAGGTTTGAATTAGTAACAGCTATAAAAATTTTATCCATAATCTGTTTACCATCAATTTGTTGGCAAAAGCAAAAGTGCCACCCTTTTTGGAGTGGCACTTTGGATGAATATTTTAATGGTGTATTACAATGAGGCTACAGGCAAAGACCTGCCGAGGTCTTCTACTTTTACCTGAGCTACGCCGGCAGTTACCATGCCCAGCTCTTTGGCGGCACCTTTACTAAGGTCAATAATGCGTTTCATTTTGGGGTGCATACGATCATTTACACGCACAATCACTGATTTACCAGTTTTGATATTCGTTACCCGCAGCCAGGTACCCAAGGGGTAGCGGTTGCTGGCACATGTAAGCCCGTGCATGTCGTATTTATCGCCGGTGGCCGTTTTGCGACCATGAAAATTAGGCCCGTACCAGCTGGCGGTACCAGTAGCTACTTTTACCTCTTCGGTTTCTTTCGAAGCCGTTTTCTTTTCGGTTTTAGTAGCATACAAAGACAGGCTGAACATTACCAGCAACACCAACATGAGTGGCGCCAGTATTGCATTTTGCCTGATGTATGATTTTTTCAACTGCATGATGTAAGAATAGGTTTGGGTGAAAAAAGTGCGGATTACTGTATAATATCAATAATGCCTACAGGTAACCGAAGGGAGGTGTGGTTAATTCGGTTTCAGGTGCAAAGAAAACCTTTTACCCCCTTTTAGACAACCCTTGGGGAAAGATAGGCCTTGGAAGGAGCAGTTTTTTAACAGAATTTCCGTCAGTATGACACGAAAAATGACCAATTGGCTTGTAGCCGGAGCCGTCTTTTTTAGCCTTATGGCGTGTATTTGGGGCTGCTCGGGCCGCAGAAACCCGTATCATCTCCCCCTTACCCTGCGGGCAAAACACCTGAAACTGCAATACGACAGCAACCCACAATTGCAAATGGTTTCATTGGAAGGGTTCATTCCGCACCTGAAATCAGACCAGCGCTACACCACTACCAACAACTTTACCGGCCAGATATTATACAAAGAGCCAGGCGTGTTTTTGCGCAAAGCCGCTGCCGAACCACTCAAACTGGTGGCCGACTCACTGGCCAAACTCGGGCTGGGCCTGCTGGTGTACGACGGCTACCGCCCCTATGCCGCTACGCTAAAAATGTGGGAAATAGTGCCCGATGACCGATATGCCGCCAACCCGGCCAATGGCAGCGGACACAACCGCGGCATTGCGGTTGACCTGGGTTTGTACAATTTAACAACGGGCGACACCCTGCCCATGCCTACTGGTTTTGATGATTTTACCGAGAAAGCCCACCACAATTACCAGCAACTGCCGGCCGAGGTATTGGCCAACCGGGCTACACTGAAGCAAGTAATGGAGCATTTCGGGTTTGTGGCCCTGCCCACAGAATGGTGGCATTTTTACCTGCCCGAGCCCAAGCGGTACCCGCTGATGGATGTATCGTTTAACACACTGAAGAAGTTGTTGTAAGCATCAGCTTTTCAGCTGTTCTTCCAGTTCCATAAGGGCTTCAAAAGCTTTTTCGTATTGCTGTTGAGCGGTATCGAGCTGTTGCTTTACCGTGCTGTAATCTTTTTCGGCCTGTAAAAATTGTTGCTTGTCGGCGTACACTGCCGGGTCAGCCATGCGCCCTTCCACCTCCTGCATTTTTGCCTGGAGCTGCTGCAGCTGTTGCTCTTGCTTTTCAAATGCTTTCTGCTGCTTCTGATATTCCTTTTGCAGCTCCCGGTTTACCGGTTGTGGCTTGGGTTGTACGGCTTTTACAACTACGGGTTCTGGTGCCATCTGCTCTTGTTTGGCAGCCGCTTCCTGTTGCAGCAGCTTTTCTTTCCACTCTAAATATTCCTCGTAGGTGCCCCTGAACTCACGGATTTCGTGGTTGATGATTTCCCAAAACACATTGGCCGTGCGGGAAATAAAATAACGGTCGTGGCTAACGATGATAAGGCTGCCTTCGTATTTATTGAGGGCTTCAATGAGCAACTCCACACTGTGCATGTCCAGGTGGTTGGTCGGCTCATCGAGCATCAGAAAGTTAGCCTTGCTCACAATGGTTTTCGCTAAGGCAACCCGGGCTTTTTCGCCCCCGCTCAATACCTTGATTTTTTTATCGGTGTCATCGCCGCTAAAAAGGAAACAACCCAAGAGTGCCCGGTATTCCAACTCGGTTTTGCCGGCACGACTGGTAGTCATTTCTTCCAGCACGGTGTGGTTTACATTCAGCGATTCCAACTGGTGCTGGGCATAAAAAGCCTCCTGCACATTGTGGCCCCAAATGCGTTCGCCTTCTATTTTTTCAGAACCGGCAATGATGCGCAGCAAGGTAGATTTACCCTTACCGTTGGCACCAATCAGCGCTACTTTATCGCCCCTGAAAATTTCTGCGCTGGTATTGCGCAATATTTCTACATCGCCATAAGCCTTGCTCACATGCTTGAGGGTACAAATGGTACGGCCGGGCTGCTGGCCCACCATAAAGTTGATGCGAATGTTGGGGCGTTCTATTTCTACATCTTCTATTCGGTCAAGTTTATCGAGGCGCTTGGCCACACTTTGTGCCTGTGCGGCCTTGCTGGCCTTAGCTTTAAAGCGTTCTATAAAACGTTCCTGCTGGCGTATGTAATCCTGCTGGTTTTCAAAAGCTCGTTTTTGCAGGGCAATGCGTTCGGCTTTTTCTTTTTCATAAAAATCGAAATTGCCCGTGTACATATGCAGCTGCTGCTGGTATAACTCCACTACTTTATTTACCATGCGGTTCATAAAGTATTTGTCGTGGCTCACAATGACCACGCTGCCGGGGTAGTGCTGCAGGTATTTTTCCAGCCATTCAATACTGGGCAGGTCGAGGTGGTTGGTCGGTTCGTCGAGCAACAGAATTTCGGGCTTCTGCAAAATGAGTTTGGCCAGCAATACCCGCATCCGCCAGCCACCGCTAAACTGATTGAAAGGTTTTTCAAACTGGTCGGTTTCAAAACCCAGGCCGTGCAGCACTTCTTCGCTTTGGTGCTGCATGGTATAGCCGCCTGCCAGTTCAAAGTCGTGCAGCATATCGGCATACTGGTGCAGCAGCTCCTCGTTGCTGTGGTCTGTTTCCAGCTGCTTCTCCAATTTGCGCAGTTCGGCTTCTAGTCGGCGGGCTTCGGTAAAAGCATCCATGGCTACTTCGAGTACGGGCTTTTCAATTTCCGTACTCAGCAAATCCTGATGCAAAAAACCAATCTGCACATTCTTTCCCCTTTCTACCGTACCTGCCGAGCAGGTGTATTTGCCCACCAGCAACCTCAGCAGGGTAGACTTACCGGTGCCGTTGTAGCCAATTAATCCAATACGTTCGTTGGGCTGTATATGCCAGGTAGCATCCGAAACGATAACTCTGGCGCCAAATTCAAAAGTGACATTATTAAAACCTGCGAGCATGGCGCAAAAGTAAGGGTTGGGCAATAGTGGGCCGTGGGCAAAAACCAACGCTTGCCCAAGGCGGCTTACAATTACATTTGTACAAACATTTGAACATGCCTCGTAAGATTTTGATGTTGTTGGCGGTTGTTATTATTGGTGGCGGACTCACCTATTATTTTGGTTTTCGCCACAGCGATGATGAAGCTACAACAGCACCTGCGCCGTTGCAGGTAAGTGCCGTGTCCGATTCATTTTCGGTATCGGTGCAGCGGGCATTGGGCGAATACTATCAGCTCACAGAGGCATTTGTACAAAAAGACAGCACTGCAATTAACCTGCGGGCCGGCTCATTTGCCGCCAGTATGCAAGCCATAGCCATGCAGGAGCTGAAGGCCGACAGCCAACTGATTGCATTGGCAGCGGGCATTCAGCAGGGCATTGCCACAGAAGCAACAGCCATAGCCAGCAGCAGCGACTGGACTAAAAAGTATCGTTCGTTGCAAACCATCAGCGATCAGTTTTTTGACATGCTCCGCACTGTACAATACAAAGGCGGCAAAGTGTATCAGCAGCATTGCCCCATGGCTTTCGACAATGCCGGCGCCAACTGGCTGAGCCAGCAATCCGCCATTCGCAACCCCTATTTTGGCGACGATATGCTGGACTGTGGTGAAAACCGAGACTCTGTAAATTTTGTACAGTAAACAGCAGCGGGCTTTTTGCTGTTATGTACCCACACCATGAAAAATAAGTTTTACTCGCTGCACAATCGGCAGCTTTGCACATACCGGTTCTTACTGATTTCTTTTTTTGTAAGCCTGAGCGTTTTTGCGCAGGCACAACGCATTACCATCAGTGGATTTGTGAAAGACTCGCTGACGGGCGAAAGCCTGCAGGGTGCCAATATTTACCTGAAAGGTGCCAGCCGCGGGGTATCGAGCAACGCATATGGCTTTTATTCGCTGACCATTACCGCCGGGGCTACCGAGTTGCAAGCGTCGTTTGTAGGCTACGAACCCAAAACCATTCCGCTCAACAGCAGTAAAGATGTACAGCAAGATATTTTGCTGGTACCGGCCTCGTATGCCAATACGCAGGTAACGGTGGTGGGTCGCAAAAAAGAGAACAATGTGCAATCGGCACAAATGGGCAAGGTTGATTTGAGCATTGAACGCATCAAACAAATACCTGCTTTTTTGGGTGAGGTGGATGTGCTGAAAGCCTTGCAACTACTGCCCGGCGTTCGCAATGCCGGCGAAGGCAATGCCGGATTCTATGTACGTGGTGGTGGCGCCGATCAAAACCTGATTGTTCTCGATGATGCCGTGGTATACAATACCGGGCACCTGTTTGGTTTCTTTTCCATTTTCAATGGTGATGCTATCAAAAACGTGAGCCTCATTAAAGGTGGTATGCCGGCGCAATATGGCGGCAGGCTGAGCAGTGTGGTAGATGTAACCATGAAAGATGGCAACAATCAAGAGTATGAATTTGAAGGTGGCATAGGCAATATTGCATCCCGTTTTTCGGCACAAGGCCCCATTGAAAAAGGCAAGTCGTCTTTTATTGTGGCAGGCAGACGGACTTATATTGATGCATTGGTAAAACCATTCATCAGCAAGGATGCCAACCTGTATGGCAGCGGGTATTATTTCTACGATCTCAATACCAAAATGAACTTTCGGCTGGGGGCAAAAGACCGGTTGTATTTGAGTGGCTATTTCGGCAGAGATGTATTTACATTCCGCAATAAAGAAAGGGCTTTCAATACAGATATTCCCTGGGGAAACAGTACCGCCACCGTTCGCTGGAACCACATTTTCAGCAAAAAGATTTTCGCCAACACCACACTGGTGTACAACGATTATAAATTCAAATTTGATGCACTGCAAAATGATTTCCGCATTACACTCAGCAGCGGCATACAAGACCTGAATGCAAAAATTGATTTCGATTATTATCCATTGCCCGAGCACAAAGTGAAGTTTGGCGCACAATACACGTACCATACTTTTTTGCCCAACCAGGTAAGTGGCAGCCAAGGGGCTACCGTGTTCAACCCCGATAATACAGGCAAAAAATTTGCCCGTGAATATGCCTTTTACATACAAGACGACTGGGAAGTAACCAGCAAGCTGAAACTCGGTGCAGGCCTGCGCTTGAGCGGCTTCAACCAGGTTGGCCCGTACTTTTTGTATGATAAAGATGCGCAGGGTAACTCACTGGACAGTACCTTTTTTGGCAAAGGAAAAACAGTGAAAAACTATGGCGGATTGGAGCCTCGTTTTACGCTGCGCTATACCACTGGTGCCAATAGCAGCATTAAAGCAGCGGTAACCCGCAACCTGCAATACATACACCTGGCCACCAACAGCGGCACTACCCTGCCAACCGATTTGTGGGTGCCCAGCACCTACCGTGTACGGCCACAGGATGGCTGGCAATATGCTGCGGGCTATTTCCAGAATTTCAAGAACAACATGTTTGAAACTTCGGTAGAAGTGTACTACAAAAACATGCTGAACCAAATTGAATACAAGGAAGGATTCACCCCATCACTCAACGACCCGGAAGAAGATTTTACATTTGGTAAAGGATGGAGCTATGGCGTAGAATTATTTGTAAACAAAACACGTGGCCGCCTCACTGGCTGGGTGGGCTACACCCTCAGCTGGACATGGCGGCAATTTGACAGCCTGAATGCAGGTATAAAATATCCTGCCAAATATGACCGCCGCCACGATATGAGTGTGGTGCTCAATTACAACCTCAACCCCAAATGGAAAATTGGCGGTGTGTTTGTGTATGGCACCGGCAATGCGGCCACTTTTCCCGAAAGGTTTTATGTAGTAGGCGGTATTCTCACACAAGAATTCAGTCGCATCAATGCATACAGGTTACCTTCTTACCATCGTGCCGATGTGAGTGCTACGTATACGCCCAAACCCAACAGCCAGAAGAAGTTTAAAAGCAGCTGGGTATTCAGCATATACAATTTGTACAGCAGGCTCAACCCCTACTTTATCTACTTCGATCAGGAAGGCGACCCGCAGCAAGGCACTCAACAGGTAAAAGCCTACCAGGTGTCGTTGTTTCCCATCATACCCAGTGTTACCTGGAATTTTAAGTTCTGATGATTGGCTGATTGAAGGCTTGACGAAAACTTGAAAATTGGTCATTACCGGCAAAACCAGTAATTATGCTGCATGCAGTATATCGCCCTCATTCAAAACGATGCCGTGGTATTGGGTTTGCTTATGAGCACCCTTGGTTTAGTGTTTTATACCTCTTCATCTAACAATGCTTTTTGGCAGAAATTTTATAAGGTAGTACCCAGCGTATTGCTTTGCTATTTCATTCCATCGCTCTACAACAGCTTTGGTTTAATAGATGGAAACGAAAGCAAGTTGTACCCCATTATCAGCCGGTATATTTTGCCTGTGAGTCTGGTACTACTCACCATCAGCATTGATTTTCCTGCGTTAAAAAGATTAGGCGGCAAAGCATTGATTATGTTTTTAGCCGGCACTGTAGGTATTGTATTGGGTGGGCCACTTGCGGTAGCAGTTTTTAGTGTTGTATCTCCAGAAACGGTTGGTGGTGAAGGCCCCGATGCGGTATGGCGAGGATTAAGCACCATAGCAGGTAGTTGGATTGGAGGCAGTGCCAACCAAACGGCTATGAAAGAAGTGTTTGGCGCCAGCGATAAATTATTCAGCGCCATGATAACTATGGATGTGATTGTGGCGAATATCTGGATGGCATTTTTATTGTACGGTGCTGGTATTTCAAAAAAGCTGGACGCTAAACTCAAAGCAGATGCCAGTGCCATTACTGCACTACAAACAAAACTGGCCAACTATCAATCCAACAATGCAAAAATCCCCAGCACAGGCAATCTGATGATTATTTGTGCTATTGGTTTTGGGGTAATGGGATTGAGCCATTTGCTGGCCGATTGGATTGCACCCGCTATACAAGAGCATGCGCCTTTCTTAGAAGAGTTTAGCTTAACCTCTGTTTATTTCTGGATTATTGTACTGGCTACTACCGGAGGCTTGTTGCTGTCGCTTACTTCAGCCAAAAACCTGGAAGGTGTGGGAGCATCAAAAGTGGGCACACTGTTGTTATATGTGCTGGTAGCTAGCGTAGGTATGAAAATGGATGTATTAGCCATTTTTGACAACCCATTGTTGTTTGGCGTTGGCCTATTGTGGATGGCTTTTCACGTACTCATTATGCTGGTGGTGGCAAAGCTGATAAAAGCGCCTTTCTTCTTTGTGGCAGTAGGTAGCCAGGCCAATGTGGGTGGGGCTGCCAGTGCTCCTATTGTGGCTTCGGCTTTTGCACCATCACTTGCACCGGTAGGCGTGTTGCTGGCAGTATTGGGTTATGCCCTCGGCACCTACGGCGCCTACCTCAGCGGATTGATGATGAAGTGGATTGTTGGCGGATAATTTGTCAATATACAATGGCGGCGAATGATTATAGAACCATTGATTTTATGACCAACCAACAGCCCGCCTAAGTCAATTTTTACCTGTGGTTTTTTAAGCAGTATTATTCTTTTGCAGCCTTTAGTTTACAGCACCATGTTTATCCTGCGTTTGCATCGGCGGTAAGAAATATTCATCATTCAGAGGTTAGCATTACCCATGACTGTACAACAGCCACCGAAATACATTTTGCCAGTGATTGTGCTGGCCCAATTTCTCTGCACATCGTTGTGGTTTGCAGGCAATGCAGTGATGCGCCCCTTAAGCCAAGAGCTACACCTCGATGCTGATTTTGTAGCACACCTTACCAGCAGTGTACAATTTGGTTTCATCATTGGCACTTTGCTGTTTGCCATGCTGGCCATTGCCGACCGCTTTTCGCCCTCCACTGTTTTTATGCTGAGTGCAGTATGTGCAGGCATGTTCAACTTAGGCATGAGCATGCAAGCTTTGCAACCCACGCAAGTGTTGCTGTTTCGATTTTTCATCGGCTTTTTTCTTGCAGGTATTTATCCGGTGGGCATGAAAATAGCCGCCGATTATTATCAGCAGGGCTTGGGAAAATCGTTGGGCTTTTTGGTGGGTGCGTTAGTAGTGGGTACTGCTTTCCCGCATTTACTCAGCAATATGTTGCAAGGCGTTCCCTGGCGATATGTATTGTATAGTACCACCACCCTTGCCATCATTGGCGGAGTAGGCATATGGCTGTTGGTCCCCGATGGGCCGCACCGCAGCAAGCCGCAACAGTTTTCGTTCGGTGCTTTTGCCACAGGCTTTCGCCAGCCCGCTTTCCGGCAGGCAGCACTCGGCTATTTTGGCCACATGTGGGAGCTTTATGCCTTTTGGGCTTTTGTGCCAGCAATGTTGCAGTATTACAACAGTACTCATCCGCAAAGCAACATACATATACCGCTGGCTGCATTTGTGATTATTGCTTCTGGCGGATTGGCGTGTGTGGTAGCAGGTTATTTATCTCAATCATTTGGCGCAGCAAATATTGCCCGCAAGGCTTTGTTACTTTCATGTTGCTGCTGTTTACTTTCTCCGCTCCTGTTGCAGCAATCGTCAACTATTGCATTGTTGGTTTTCTTGTGGTTGTGGGGTTTGGTTGTGATTGCTGATTCGCCGTTGTTTTCATCATTGGTAGCAAAGCATGCACCAGCACAATCGAAGGGTTCGGCACTCACCATTGTCAACAGCATCGGCTTTGCCATCACTATTGTGAGCATTCAATGCATTCACTTTTTATCGGGTAAAATACCGCTGACATTTGTGTACATGTTACTGGCCATCGGGCCAGTGCTCGGTTTAATAGCACTGCGTAAAAGAATAATTGACACCAACATGTAGCCATAAAAAAACGCCGCCAATGTGGAGACGTTTTTTTCGCATTATATCTTCTAAAAACTTTTTGAATTATTGACTCATTCCCCAATTCCATTCCTCATTCCTCATTCATCATTCCTCATTCATCATTCCTCATTCATCATTCCTCATTCATCATTCCTCATTCATCATTCCTCATTCATCATTCCTCATTCATCATTCCTCATTCCCTACCTCGGCACTTCCACTTTCTCCAGCAACTGCTGCACCATATCATCTGCCGTAAAGCCTTCCATTTCTTTTTCTGGTGAAAGGATGATGCGATGCCGCAATACATGCGGCACGATGCCCAAAATATCTTCTGGCAATACAAAGTCACGGGCACGTATTGCTGCCATGGCTTTAGCGGCTTTTAAAATGGCCAATGAAGCACGTGGCGATGCGCCGAGATACAAAGAAGGATTGTTGCGGGTGCTGGCAATAATGCTGGCAATAAACTCCAGCAACTTAGGCTGCACCACCATTTGCTTAACTAATGATCTGAAGTACGCAATATCGCCGGCATTCAATACGGGTTGAACTTCTTGTAACAATTCCGCTGCACTTTGATGCTGCTGCTGTTGTAATATTTGTACTTCCTCTTGTGCGGTTGGATAGCCCACATTTATCTTGAACAAGAAACGGTCGAGTTGCGCTTCGGGCAAGCGGTAAGTACCTTCCTGCTCTACGGGGTTTTGCGTAGCCACTACAATAAATGGCTCTTGCATCGGATAGGTTTGTCCATCTACTGTTACTTGCCTTTCTTCCATCACCTCAAACAACGCCGATTGCGTTTTAGCCGGGGCACGGTTGATTTCATCTATCAGCACAATGTTCGAAAACACAGGGCCCGGCTTGAACTGAAACTGCATGTTTTGCGGATTGAATACCGAAGTACCCAACACATCACTCGGCATCAGGTCGGGCGTAAACTGCAGACGACTGAATGGAACGTCAATGCTGCGAGACAGCAACTTGGCCGACAACGTTTTGGCCACACCCGGTACACCTTCAATCAGCAAGTGACCATCGCACAGCAAACCGGCAATCATAAGGTCTACCATTTCTGTTTGCCCTACAACTACCCTGCCGATAGCACCCCGCATTTGTGATACTGCTTCGCTGAGCTTGCTTAAATCTGTTCTGTTTTCAAACAATTCATCCATAATCTGAGCGGCTTTCTTCGCCGTGGCTAAAATATTCTATTAATCAATATCAATGTTGAGCAAACCGCTGCTTACTGCACAATTTTGATGGTACCAGCTCCGTGATAAGAATGGTATTCGCCATTGTACATGGCATCGGCACTGGCGGGGCCGATGGTAAATGTGCCCGGAGATA
Source organism: Chitinophagaceae bacterium (assembly GCA_020848815.1). Lineage (GTDB taxonomy): Bacteria > Bacteroidota > Bacteroidia > Chitinophagales > Chitinophagaceae > Phnomibacter. Next base: position 12,561 of record JADLHL010000282.1, read on the forward strand.
CCGCTCTTACGGTGTAGTAAAATGTTTGGCGGCCGCTGAGGTTGGTAAAGAAATGAATACGGTCGTCACGGATATCGGTATGCAGCGGATTGCTGGCATCTTTTATCCACTCGGTTCCGGGCAGTTCTTTAATGCGACTATTTTCAATTTCGAAACCGGCAGGCAAAATATCTGTCAACACAACGTTGTCAATAGTGCCGCTGTACGTTTTTTCCAACGTGAGTTTCACCACAATCAAATCGTTTTGTTTGAAGCTGTTGCCACTCACTGGCCTGCCAAAACGGTCGTAAAAACTGCGGCGTACTTTCAGGTAGCTGTCTTCCTCTACGTAAACACCACTGGCGCTGATGCCTTGTGTTTGCCACCATGCGTAAATGTTGCCGTTGCCCTTGCTGGCAATTTGAATGTTGGTGCCATTCAATTGTGCTTTGGTCAATTGCAAAGGAGCACCACTCATAACACCAACTTGTTTGCCGCCTACGGTCACCACTGCAGTAGCGTTAGTACCCGAAGACCTGCGGGCTATTTTACCCAATGCCACAAACCCAAAAGCACATTCTTGTGTAGTGTACCAAGTGCGGCCTTTGAGTTTGGCCGCTACATGCCTTGCCATTACACCCACTTGCGTGTTGGTTGGCTCTGCATCTATCAACGCATTCAGCGCCACGGCTTCATCACGTATATCACTGTAAAAACTACCGCCAGTGCTGGCTACGGCTTCTTCTCCGGCAAAGCTTCCGGGCAACAATGCTTTTGCAGATGCCTTATCGCCAGCCAGCGTGTATGCCGCCGACAACAAATAGCGGCTATCCAATGCCAAATCTTTTTGATTGGTTTTGTAATAGTTCATGGCAGCAACAGCGGGTCTTCCTGCCAATGCCAATACATACAAACTGTAGGCTACTTCTTTAGGCGCAATTTTCTTTTGCAAATTGCGGTTGTAGAAATAAGCCACCAACTCTTTGTTGCGCAGTTTATTGTTGAGATAATTGAGCATCGTTTCCAGCAAACTTCTGTCTACTTCGTAGCCGGCTTTTTTGG
>JADLHL010000283.1 GCA_020848815.1 Chitinophagaceae bacterium
ACAGATGATAAAGAACAGTATACCCGGTTTTATACCAGCTACACCACGGGTAGCGATACAGTGTTAGCCCTGCTCAAGCAAAACATGGCACAGCCATTTACAGAAGATAGTTTACGTGACTGCCGCAGCGAGGGCAAAATGTTTGTGTACAACAATGGCAAAGTGGCGCAGACCATTTATTTCACTACACAATCGGCGCAGTGTACGCACCTGTATTTCATCAATACAGGGCGCTATTACTACTTTCCTTTTCAGGCAGCTTTGCAGCAGCGGCTCGCTGTGTTGAAAGCATTGGCTAAATAGCAGTTTTCTGTTTACGATTTGTTAGCCTTGTCTTTACATTGGCGTAATGCAGGCATCGTTATTTCACCACCTATTCATTTGCATTCTTCACAGCAATACGTAGAGTAGATTTTCTCGAACCCGCCTCGGTGTCCACCGCTGGCGGTTTTTTTTGGGCAGTTGCCCCAAGGGGTAGACCTTTGCATGCTATGCAAACCAACCAGCGTTTTGGAAATATAGCTACACCAGCCACCCGCCTTTTTTTTACAGCGGTGCTCTTGTATTGGGCCGCCGGCCTGCTGGTAATGATGAATTATGGAAAAGCCGAAGGCTTTTTACTGATGCGAAATGTAGGCTCACCCATCCCCGATTTTTTATTTACTTACCTCACTCATGTGGGTGATGGGCTGATGGCGGTGGCTGTATGTGTGCTGTGGTTGTTTCAAAAAAAATGGCCGAGAGCCATAGTGTTGTTTGCCGCTTTTGCTGTGTCGGGATTGTTGGCACAGCTCATTAAAAACACGGTTGCCTCTCCGCGTCCTGCTCCGTTTTTTAAGGCTAACGGTCAATTGATTGATGCAGTAAACGGGGTGGAATTATTGCAAAGCCACAACAGTTTTCCTTCGGGCCATACCGCTACCGCTTTTGCCTTGGCTACATCGTTGGTGCTGCTCATGCCGTGGTGGCAAAAGCGCTGGTGGCTGGCTTTTATAGTAGCTGTGGGTATTGGCTACAGCAGGGTGTATTTAGGGCAACATTTTTTGCAAGATGTGTTGGCCGGTTCAGTATTGGGCGTGTTGAGTGCGGCGGCAGTGTACCTATTGCTGCGCAAATGGAATCCACCATTTTCCAGAAATGCCTGGTAAAATGTTACATGCTCCAAATGGTGAGTGCAATCAAAACTTTTTTGAGTACACCAAACAGCAAAAAGAAAAACACTCTGCAGGTGATGTAACTAAGGAGGATGTTTTTCCACCACACGGTGTTAAACAATCTTTTGAAAGCTATCATGAGCCAGGGCATCCAAAAAATAAAGTGTAGCATTTCAAATTTGCTGCCGAATAGCAATTGCGAAACATGCACTAAAGGTGTTTCATAAAACAGCCATTTGAATGGCAAGAAAACCCAGCCCGCAAAATCGGGATTGATGTACATGGGTGCAATGCTAATAAGGGCATACAAAGTGTAAATACAGAGGTTGTACACCAAAAAATGTGATGATAAAATAAGGGCTGAGCCGTACATGTTTAGCTTGCGGTAAAACATGCCATAGAATAGCAAAGCAAAAAAAGGCAGTACTAAAAATATCAGCGACTTGCTGAGTGTACCTACTTTGGCATGAAAAATGGTCCAACGGGTGTTGCGCATTATGTTGTATACCATTACCGGTTGATCGGAGGCGGCTACCAGTATACTGTCGCCCATAGTGGGGCGCTTCAAAGTAAGCGTACCGGTATTTGTATTGATGTAATTTGAATATTCTGTTTGAATGGCAGCTTCAATTTTTCTGCCCTTACGTTGCCACATGCTATCAATGCCATCTACTACGGCTTTGTCCAAAGGTTTGGCCCAGCGCAACGCCGGATAGTCTGACAGGAAATAATACCGGTGATCGCCAAAAGACGGAATGTAATCGCTGACGCCCACTTTACTTACTACGAGGTAAAACAACACCGCTACTACCAAGTACAACTGCACCGGCTTGGCGTAAGGTACCCTTACACCCCGCAGGTTTTCTTTGGTAATAAAGCCCGGCTTTAAAAAGTTGAGCTTGATGGTTCGGATTACTTTGTTTTCGAAGTGGTAAAAGAAGTCGATGATTTCGTGGAGGAAATGACCCGCGGACAATTGCTCATCCCGAAATACTTTTTCGCCGCACATGTTGCACACTTTGCCTTGGTAAGTGTGGCCACAGTTTTGGCATTGCCGTGTTTCTACCGGCACGGTTATCTTTCTAGGCGTTAGTTTCATAAGTGGGTGTAAAGGAGGCCATGAAAATAACGGCTGCACCAAGAGCAGAAAAATTATTTTCCATGCAGGATGTTAGTGTCCGGTAATTAATTGCCGACGTCTTTGCGGCCTTCGAGTGTAAAGCCAATGGTGGTGCCCACATCGGGCTTGCTGCGTACGTGTATGGTTTGGCCATGTGCTTCTATTACGTGCTTGCAAATGGCGAGGCCCAAACCACTGCCGCCCACTTTGCGGCTGCGGGCCATATCGGTGCGGTAAAACCGTTCGAATATGCGGCCCAGATGTTCTTCGGCAATGCCTGTGCCGTCATCACTTATTTCAATCAGCACCCGCTTGCCATCTGTTACATAAGCACTGGCTACTACGGTACCATTGTCGTGCCCGTATTTAATAGCGTTATCTACCAGGTTAATGAGCACCTGCCGTATTTTTTCTTTATCGGCAAATACCATCATGGGTAGTTCGGTGCCTTTCTTCATGCTGCAGCGAATGTTTTTGGCACTGGCTTTTACGTGCAGCATTTCGTACACTTCTTTTATCATTTCCTGTATCACAAAGTTTTCTTTGTGCAGGGGAATCACGCCACTTTCCAGTTTTGATATTTCATCGAGGTCGTTGGTAAGGTTTACCAGCCGCTCCACATTGCGGCCGGCTTTTTTCAAAAAGCGTTGCAGTATTTCCGGATTGTCGGCAGCGCCATCCAACAAGGTATCGAGATAGCCTTGTATGGCAAAAATGGGCGTCTTTAATTCATGCGACAGGTTCTGCAAAAACTCTTTGCGGTATTTTTCGTTGGAGCGAAGTGTTTCTATCTGTCCTTCTTGCTGGCGTGCCCATTGCTCTACATCGGCTCGTACTTCATCAATCCCTTTTTGGGGCAAAATGTATTTGTAGTAAGTCTCTTCTTTTTTGCTGGCCTTGGTTTTGTAAATGAACTTATAAATGAGTTTGATTTTTCGGTAAATGAATTGCTGTAGCACCGCTAAAATCAACGCATAACTACCGGCTACAAATACCACAAAACTAATGGCTACTACTTCCCACTCCGGCCGCAGCAGCCATGCACCTACCAGTACCGGTATACCCAGTATAATGGCGGTAAAAAGCGACAACTGTTTTGGCGAAAAATTTTTGGTATTGAGCATGGTTTTTTGCTGCCCACGGGCATTTGTTCAAGTGCATAAATGTACGTGGATAGCAGCTTCTACTGCAGATCGAACTTGTAGCCCACACCTTTTACCGTGGTGATACAATCTACATCCAGCTTCTGGCGAATCTTGCGAATGTGCACATCAATGGTGCGGTCGCCCACAATCACATCGGTGCCCCATACATTGCTCAATATTTCGTTGCGCAAAAACACCCGGCCCGGCTTGGCGGCCAGCAGGTACAGCAGTTCAAATTCTTTTTTGGCCAGCACAATGTCTTTTCCGCTTCTTGTTACAATAAAACGAACAGGGTCAATGGTCATGTCGCCCATGCTAAGCACTTTTTGGCCACTGTCTTTTTGAATGCGGCGAAACAAGGCATTCACCCGGCTTAGCAATACCTTGGGGCTGATGGGTTTGCTCAAATAATCATCGGCACCGCTGTCGAGGCCTTTGATGTGAGAGCCTTCATCGCTGAGGGCGGTGAGCATTACGATGAGGGTTTCTTTAAACTCAGGTTGTGTACGCAGTATGTTGCACACTTCGATGCCCGATTTAAAAGGCATCATTACATCGAGAATAATTAAATCTGGATGGTGTAGTTTGACTAAGTCCAGCGCCTGATTGCCGTCTTTTGCTTCGAGTACCTTGTAACCTTCGCGGCTCAGGTTGTAGCCGATGATCTCCAAAATGTCTGCTTCGTCGTCGGCAATGAGGATGGTACCCTTGGTGTCCATTAACAATATGTTTACGCAAAAATAACTGCTGTGACTGTAGCGGGAAGGTAAATCGGTGTTTACCAAATTGTTAACGATGCTGCCAAAATTTTGCAAGCCTGCTGCACAGCCTCCGGCAAACCCAATTGAAGCTGTTAACTTTACCCCGCATGCAGTACGTAAAATTGATTTGGATGGCCCTGTGTATGGGCATGATGACGATGGGTAGTGCCCATGCACAACTCACCGACCAGTTTAGTCCCGACCTCAACCGGGCCTTGTTTCATTCCCGCCTCGATCAGGCGCAAAAGGACATGCTGGCCATTGATGGCCGTGCCGATAGTCTCATGACGGTTTACCCCAGTCATGAAATGAACGAGCAGCTGCAATACCTGGTGCAAACCCGTATAGACGACTGGCAGCGCCGGGTAGAGTTGAGCAAAACCTACGACCACAACAAGAAGCTGACTTACCTGCGCAGCATGACAGAACTGCTGTATGCCTACGCTGTTGAAATCAGAAAAAAATCAACCGACTGGAGCAGCTTTGCACCCTTGCTCAATGCTTTTGAAGATGGCTTGCTGCGGATGGAAGCAGGCAAAGATGTGTTGCCCTTGCTGAAGCCATTGCCCTACGATGTGGCCAAAATCATCCCCAACAATTTTGCGTTTCGTAACAGCGCCGGCATTCGCCAGATACAGGAATTTATTTTCTTAAAACTCATTGCCGAAAACCCGGAGCAAACGCTGAAAAGACTGGCCGAAAATCCCAGCTATTCTTTTACCGATAGTTTGATTTCGGTAGCGGCCCGCCGCCGCCCCGAAGAGTTGATTAACTATGCACAGGCCAGCGGTACGCCCTTGGGCATCATCATTGCCCGCCATGCCGACCCGTTGGTAAAAATGATTGTGCAACTGGCAGGCGATCGTTCGGGCCAATTGTATTTTCCTTTTCTCGATGATTTGAGCAAAGGCAATATCACAAAGAAAGAAATTGAAACAGCCATTTCGGATTCAGCTGCTTACTACCGGTTGCTGGTAAAAACGCAGGTAAACTATGCAGGCCGTATGCGCCAGGGCGATACACCTGTAGTTATCCGCGGCTTGCAAGACATGCTGCACCGCAAATCGCTGGAAGTATATGTGAATACCATCAACGGTTTGCACGACTTACCGGCACCGGTTCGTTTCAAAAAAATACAAGGGCTTACCGTACCCGAACTCTACTATTTGATTGTACTAAACGAAGCAGAAATTTATACCAGCAGTTACACGTACGTATACAACCGCCTGCTGGAACTAACGCCAGGCAAAAGTGCCGATACTCTGCTGCAAATAGTGAACCACGACAAGTACAAGAAGTTCCTGACCATGGCGGCCAATTACAATACGCTGAATGATTTTTTGGCCAAAATGAGTGCTGCTAACGCTCATGCATTGATGTCGGCTTTTGTGAGCAATCTGGAAAAAGGCAGCAGCAAAGATGACATTGAAGATGCGGTAGATGTGGCCAATGCCTATGCCAGTATTACACAGCCTGCTATCCGTGCATTGATGCTGAATAAGGTGAAGGAAAACCTGGCCATGGCAGAGCTCATGAACAACCGCAAGGGTCGTGTTATTTACCGGCTGGAAAAAGTAATTATGGAAAGCAGTGACAGTGAAATGGACAGTACTTTGGCCAGGGTAAATATTTCAGATTCACTGGGTATTCCGCCTGTGTACGACATCAGCAACCGCCAGCTGCGGGATAGCCTCGGCCGCATTGTATTGCAAATGTATTTTTATGGCGATGCCGGTGGCAAGGGCACGTTCAATCACTTACTGCGTATTTATGCCGACAGAACCAAATGGGCCATGAAAGCTACGCCTGAATGGGTGCAGTTTACCAGCATTGGCTCGCCGGTTCCCTTTGTGTTGTTTGCCAACCGTGCATTGGATGAAGAAAACGATGAAGATGAAAATGCACAACGCAAACTCATTGAGTACATGACCAGTAATGGTTTTTCGCCATCTATTACGGTGCATCGTGGGCATAGTTATTACCTGCCGTATACCATCAAAAAAATGCTGCCCAGCAGGGTAGTGGTGTTGGGTAGCTGTGGTGCCTATCACAACCTCGCCGATGTGTTGCGCATTTCACCTGATGCTTCCATCATTTCGAGCAAGCAGGTGGGCTATGGCGAAATCAACGTGGCCCTGTTTACTTATCTGGTAGACAAACTGAAAATGGGGCAGGATGTAAAATGGCCATCGATGATGAATGAAGTAGCCGGCCGCATTAGTGCCGAAAAGAAAGAAGGCTACGACGATTATATTTTTCCGCACCAAAACCTCGGTGCCCTGTTTATTAAAGCATACAAAATAGCCAACCGCGAAGCCGATCCCTTCGAAGGCATTACGTTAAAATAAAACAGCGGTTGCGGCGGCCAACAGGCTTGCCTTAGTTTCGCAGCCGCAAGGCGAAGCTACTTTTGGCATCAAAAGATGGCTGCGTACCGGCTGCAATTGTATATGTCTGGCAACAAGTCTACTTCCCGCTCATTTGACATGGCCCTGTTTGGCAGGGTGATGCGTTTTGTGCAGCCCTACCGCCGCCGGTTTTACCTGTCGCTGGTGCTGGCACTGGTGCTGGCGGTGCTGTCGCCGGTGCGGGGTTTGTTCATCCAATACACGGTAGACAAAGGACTGAAAGGTCAAACAGGCAATATTCCTGCCTGGCTCAACGATTGGTTTGATGCTATTAGCCATGGAGATATGATGCGTTTTATTCTGCTCATTTCCATTTTGCAAGTGGCAATGCTATTGGTAGAAACAGCTATCCGGTTCGTTTTTACTTTCAGCACGGCTTGGCTGGGCCAACATGTGGTAAAAGACCTGCGGGTAACGGTGTACAACAAAGTGCTGCGCCTCAACCTGCGCCAATTCGATAAAACACCTATTGGTACGCTTACCACCCGCACCATCAACGATATTGAGAGCATCAACGAAATTTTTGCCGACGGCCTCATTCCCATCATCGCCGATTTTCTCACCATCGTGTTTACCCTTGCCACCATGTTTTGGATGGACTGGCAGTTGACACTGATTGGGCTTATTCCTTTTCCCATTTTGCTGCTGGCTACCTGGCGGTTTAAAAACAGCGTCAACAAGAGTTTTATCAAAGTGCGGAATGCCGTGGCCAGCCTCAATGCCTTTGTGCAGGAGCATATCAACGGCATGCAACTGGTGCAGGCATTTGCGGCCGAAGACCGCGAAATGGGCAAATTCAGAAAGATTAATAAGGAACACCGCAACGCCAATATCAACGCCATTTTTGCTTACTCGGTCTTTTTTCCGGTGGTAGAAGTGGTGCTGGCGGTAAGCCTTGGCCTGCTGGTGTGGTGGGTGGCCGACCAAAGAATAGAAGCCGGTAAACTGGTAGCCTTCATCTTGTTTATGAACCAGATTTTCCGGCCGCTGCGGGTGATTGCCGATAAGTTCAATGTGATACAAATGGGCATGGTGGCCAGCGAACGGGTATTTAAAGTGCTCGACAACAACGACCAGCTGCCCGAGCCAACTGCTCAGGCCTTGCAGCCTGTAAAAGTGGAAGGCAGCATCGCTTTTGAAAAAGTGAATTTTGCTTACGAAGCCGAAAACTGGGTACTGAAAAATGTAGACTTCCGCATTACCCCCGGCCAAACCGTGGCCATTGTGGGCAGCACCGGTAGCGGCAAAACCACCATCATTTCGCTGCTCAACCGCTTGTACGAAGTAGAACATGGCCGCATTACCATTGATGGGCACGACATCCGGGATTATCACCCCGATGCTTTGCGCAGCCAGATTGGTGTAGTGCTGCAAGATGTGTTTTTGTTTGCCGGCTCGGTACACGACAACCTCACGTTGCGCAACCCCGATATACCCCGCAGCCGGGTAGAAGAAGTGTGCCGCCTGATTGGCATCGATTCATTGATACAACAGCTGCCAGGCGGGTACGCCTTTAATGTACTGGAGCGTGGCGCCACCATGAGTGCCGGCCAGCGCCAGTTGCTGAGCTTTGCCCGCTGCCTGCTCTACAACCCCGCCATTCTTATACTCGACGAAGCCACCAGCAATATCGACAGCGAAAGCGAACAGCTCATACAGCAGGCCATCGACAAAATGATTCAGGGCCGTACCTCTATTGTGATTGCCCACCGCCTGAGCACCATTCGCAAGGCCAATATCATAATGGTGATGGAGCGGGGCGAACTCAAAGAAATGGGCAGCCACGAAGCACTGCTGGCCAAGGGTGGGCTCTATGCCCGCCTGCACAGCATGCAGTTTGAGGAGGAAAATGTGTCACTTAATCACATTCCGGGTTAGATTTCAATTTTCTTTCCAGTTCTCCTTTATAGTATGCACGGCACCCCGTACATTTGCGGCCAAATTTGAGCACAGGTATGGGTAGCAAGTTCATGAAATCTTTACTGGTAGCGGTTTTCAGCGTTTTCTCTTTTGGCGTAGCCATGGCTGAAGAA
>JADLHL010000284.1 GCA_020848815.1 Chitinophagaceae bacterium
GGGAGCTGCATTGGATGGTGAGAAACGCTTCCCAATCGGTAGTTTGGCTGGTAAAGGCACCGGGAAAGATTTTTTGCAGATGCTGCTGGAGCCGAACCTCGTAGGGATATTCGGAACTACCGGTATACAATTTTTGGATGGAAGGGCTGATTGTATGGAAGTGCAGAACCGCCATTTTTCCGGAATGAAAAGCCTTCCTTCCATTGTGTTTCTGCAATACAGTGGTAACAATCTACACTCCTTTACAGCAGAGTTGGATGGCCGCCTGCTTGCTATAAACAATAGAAATGTAACATAATTATGCTGACCCAAAAGTGTATTTGCGCTATAATCAATTAATAAACAATCGTTTATAAAATTAAAAAAGGAGTAGTCCCCATTGGGTGCGCAAAAACTGATATAAATCAATTGAACGAATGCGGAGAATGCTGCTATTTTTACGGCAACGATTGCGAACGCATGTACGAGCACCTTCATCTTTCTGAACTGCAGCATAAAATTGCAGCCTTTGAAGACCAACAGGCCTACAAAGAGCTCTTTGTGCGCCTGCAGCCCAAGCTGGTACAGTTTGCCAAAACCATTTGCCAGCAAAAAGAAGCTGCAGAAGAAGTAGTGTCTGACGTATTTGTAAGAGTGTGGCAAAAGCGCAAAACCCTCGATCACATCCAGAACCTGAAACTCTATCTCTACATTGCCACCCGCAACGTGAGCCTCAACTACCTGCGGGTAGAAAGAAAGCATCAAACCCTGCAAATGGATGAGTTGCAGGTAGAAATAGCCGCTTTTAATGCCAGCCCCGCCCAGCTTATGATGACGGCGGAGCTACAACAACAAATAGCCCGGGCGGTAGAAGAACTGCCCACCCAATGCAAAATCATTTTTAAGCTGGTAAAAGAAGACGGGCTTAAGCAAAAAGAAGTAGCCGAGCTATTGCACCTGCAGCCCAAAACAGTGGAGAATCAGCTGGCTATTGCCGTAAGAAAAATTGGTGTGGCACTCCGTCAGTTTGCACCTGCCCGTACCAAAACAGTGAAAAAGCCTGCATGAGCAGGAGTAGTGGGCTGCACATTTGAAGCAACCTGTATTTTTTTCAAAAAAATTATTGCCGTCTTTGGGGGATTGGACCGAAAGTCTTGTCTATACCCACATTGCCTGACCTATGGAAAACCGAATCTGGTTCCTTTATGCCAAAAAACTAACGGGAGAAGCAACTGATGTTGAAACCCGTGAGCTCAACGAGCTGCTCAGCAGCATGCCTGAGCTGTACGATGAATTGGCGGCACTCGAAACAGTCTGGGTAACCCCTTCCGAAATTTCTACCCCAACAGATAGCGACTTTAACCAACTGGCAGCAAAAATTCAATCGCAAGGATATGATTTTGAATGGCCGGTACAAGAAGCCGAAGAACCCGTTGCTAACGCTGCGGCCCCGGTTCGTTGGTTGCGCAGGCCTGCTACCTGGATAGCCGCCGCTGCAGCTGCTGCTGCAATTGTCACCGCGGTTTGGTTTAGTAATGCGCCTGCTGTTCACATGTTGGAAGAGCCTACCATGGCCAAGGCCAATCAGGTATCTACCCGGCCCGGCTCCCGCAGCAAAGTGGTGCTGCCCGATGGTACTCAGGTATGGCTCAATGCCGATAGCAAGCTTACCTATGGCAACGACTTTGGTGTAAGCAGCCGCGATGTAACCCTGAGCGGCGAGGCCTATTTTGATGTAAAGCCCAACAAAGAGGTTCCATTTTACATCCATACTTCCAAAATCAAGATTAAAGTAACCGGTACGGTATTCAATGTAAGGGCTTACCCCAACGAAACCCGTTCGGAAACCAGCCTGCTGCACGGCAAAGTAGAAGTAACGCTGAACAGCAGCCCCGATAAAACTTATTTTCTTAAGCCAAGCGATAAGCTGGTAGTGACCGACGATGGGGGCATCAACCAAACCACCGCAGCTGTAGCTGCCAATGCCATGCAAAAGCAAAACCGCGTAGCACCTGCCGTGCAAATACCGGTGATGAAACAACTGGTGGTAAAGCCGGATGAAACCTTTCCTGTAGAAACAGCCTGGGTAAACAATACACTGGCTTTTGCCGACGAATCTTTTAGAGAAGTAGCCGATAAAATGGAACGCTGGTATGGCATCGAAATCGTATTTGCCCATCAGCAATTAGAAAAAATGCGCTTTACCGGCCGCTTTGAAAATGAAACCGTGGCTCAGGCCCTGGAAGCCATGCAACTGGCTTCTCCGTTTAAGTATACCATCAACGGCAACTCCGTTGTTATTTTCAAAACCACCAAATAGCTTGCTTATGAAAACAACCGCACAAATAGATACCGGCTAACCAAAGCCAAAAAAAAGGGGAGCAATGCGCCAACATTACCCCCCGGCAGAAAAACAGAAAGCTTTTGCAGAACACTGTAAACCCGCCAGGTTAAGCGATGCTCTGCTATTGATAACCCCCCATTTTAATTACGACATGAAAGTACACCAACAACTGCAAACAAAGGGCAGGCGATCCCTTTTGGTTAAAACGCTGCTTGCTATGAAAATGATTGTTGCTTTGATGCTGTTTGCCTCTCTGCATGCTTATGCCGACGGATTTGCGCAAAAGCGTATCTCCATTAAGTTGGAATCGGCCGAAATGAAGCAGGCGCTGCAGCAAATTGAAAAGAAAAGCCAGTACCGGTTTTTGTACAACCAAACCGTACTGAAAAACACAGGAAAAATTACCCTGAATGCCAACAACGAACTGTTGGTAACCGTGCTCAACCAAATTTTTGCCGGCACAGGCATCAGCTATAAAATGCTCGATGGCGAACTGATTGTGCTTTCCAGCGAAGAATTTGAAGCACCAGCCCCGCAAACCATTCGGGGTAAAATTACCGATGCCGATGGCAAACCCGTGCCTGGCGCATCGATACTCATTAAAGGTACCAAGAGCGGTACCGCTGCAGATGCAGAAGGTAACTTCTCGGTATCAGTAGAAGAAAAAGACGTGCTGGTAATTTCTGCTGTAGGTTTTGCTACGCAAGAAATTGCAGTTAAAGGCCGTACCAACTTTGCTGTAAGCCTGTTGGCTGCTGCCAGTGGCCTCAACGAAGTAGTGGTAATTGGTTATGGTACCGCCAGCAAAAGAGACCTCACCGGTTCTATCGTAAAAATTGCCGGCAAAGACGTAGCCGACAAACCCAACGTAAACCCTGTTGCTTCGCTGCAAGGTAAAGTGGCTGGTTTGAGTGTGGTAAACTCTGGTACACCTGGCCAGGAACCCGATATCCGTATTCGTGGTACCGTAAGTATTGGTGGTATTAAGCCGCTGTATGTAGTAGATGGTATCTGGAACGATAACATCAACTTCCTCAACCCCAACGATATCGAGTCTATCGAAGTATTGAAAGATCCTTCTTCACTCGCCATCTTCGGTGCCCGTGGTGCTACTGGTGTTATCGCCATTACTACCAAAAAAGCCAAGGCTGGTCAAATCAACGTAAACTTCAATACCACTTTCGGCTTCAAAAAGCTGGTAGACAAAATTGACATGGTGGATGCCGAAGGTTTTAAAATGCTGTTTGATGAAGAGCAAGCCAACATTGGTGTTCCTGCCAACCAGCGTTTCAACTACGCCCCATGGACCGGTAACACAGACTGGATTGATGTGATGACCCGCACCGCACAGTTTAGCACCAGCAACCTGAGCGTAAGTGCCAGCACCGACAAGAATAAGTTTTACATGGGCATTGGTTTTACCATGGATCAAGGCATCGTAAAACATGAGCAGTTGTCGAAGATTATGTTCAACATCAACGACGAATTCCGGGTAAGTAAAAACCTGAAATTGGGCTTCACCTTGAACGGTATCCGTCAGCGTAACCCTTACAGCGCTGCCAATGGTTTGCTGTACGATGCCCGCCGTGTATTGCCAATCACCACTCCGTACAACGATGCATTGGGTGTGTATAGCGAACTGGCCATTCAGAATGCCCAGATTAGCAACCCGCTCATGAACCTCGAGAACAAGTGGGACAAAGAACTGCGCTACGAAACCCGCATGGTGAGTAGCGTATACTTCGATTGGACTTTCCTGAAAAACTTCAACTGGAGAACTACGTTGTATGCCGACATGAGCGACCTGAGTGCTCGTGGTTACAATCCCATCATTTACACCTACAACCCAGAGTTGGGCAACACCACTTTTGTGGACCGTAACAACCGCTTGACTAATGTATTTCAGGACAATCAGCAATGGAAGAAATACCAGCAAGACCACATTTTGACCTACAAGACAAACTTTGGTGATCATGGTTTGACTGCTATGGGTGGTTTCACTACTTATTATAGCGAATACCGTGGTCTGTTTGCAAATGCAAGTCAAAAGTCAAATGGTGACCCCATTCCTGATGACCAACGTTTTTGGTTCATCAATAACGATTACAATGACCCAACTTCAAAACGCAGTAGATCAAGCCAAACTGAGCGTACTACTGTGTCGGGCCTGATTCGATTGTTGTACAACTATCAGGGCAAATACATGCTGAATGCTTCTTTCCGTAAAGATGGTAGCTCTGCGTGGAAGCCCGAAAACCAGCAGTGGCAAGACTTTTACAGCGTAGGTGCTGCCTGGGATATCAGTAAAGAGAAGTTTTTTGATAAGCAAAAGGTGTTCGACTATATGAAGTTGAAAGCCAGCTGGGGTGTATTGGGTGTGCAGAACACGTATGGTTTTGACTACCCTGCTTATGCTGCGTTGCAAACTGGTAACACCGCTGTGTTTGGAGACATTATTGCTCCAGCATACTCTTTGGCTTACAACGTGGACAAAGACCTGCGTTGGGAAAGTGTGGATGCAAAAGAAGTTGGCCTCGAATTCAACATGCTGAAAAACCGCCTGCATGTAGAAGCCGCCTATTACGACAAAACCACCAACGACCTGCTGAGCCTGGTGCCAGATGGCAACAACCGTCAGCGCCTGAGCAACATTGGTACACTGCGCAATAAGGGTTTTGAATTTGTAGCCAGTTACAACCATACATTCGGCAAAGACTTCACGTTGAATGTGAGTGGTAACCTTACCACCTTTAGCAACAAAATGGGCGACATTGCCTTCAAACTGCCCGCCAGCGAAGAACGCCCCAACCAAACTGAAGTGGGCTACCCCATTGGTTATTTCTATGGCTATGTAGTAGAAGGTTTGTACCAGAGCTATGCCGACAAACTGGGTTCGCCCACGGTGGTAGGTTATGAGTACGGCCCCGGCGACTTTAAGTACAAAGACGTAAACGGTGATGGAAAAATTGATGCTACCGACCGTACTATGATTGGTAACCCAACACCCGACTTTATGTATGGTGCTTCTATCAACCTCAACTACAAAGGCTTTGATTTTAATGTAGACCTGAACGGTGTGTACGGCAACGAAATCTACCGTTTCTGGGGTAGCTCAGAACTGCCATTTACTACCTTTAATTACCCTGCATTTAAAATGAACCGCTGGCATGGCGAAGGCACCAGCAACTGGGATCCTGCTTTGGGAGCCAACCGTGCCATCAACCGCCTGCCAAGCACATATGGTATTGAAGATGGTAGCTACCTGCGTTTGCGCAACATCCAGTTTGGTTACAACTTTAGCCCTGCAATGCTGGCCAAAGCCAAAATCAAATCGTTCCGTGTATTTGTAAATGCGCAGAACCTTAAAACATGGAAGCGCAATTCTGGTTATACACCTGAGTACGGTGGTTCACCCACTTCATTTGGTATAGACAACGGTAACAGCCCAATGCCATATGTGGTAACAGGTGGTATCAACGTAAACTTTTAAATAGTCAATAAAACACAGCATATGAAACAAAGAATTCAAAAGGGGAGCTACCTGGTTGTAGTGCTTGCTATGGGTTTATTGCTGGGTGCTTGCAACAAGTTCCTGGATCGCAAGCCACTCTCGGCCACATTGGAAGACCTCAATCAAGGTGGCCTCGAAGGCCAGATTTATGGCCTGTACGGAGCCATCCGCAATGGTGATATTGCAGGGCAAGGTTTTGGTGGTATACCCTGGCTGGGCCTTCAAAACTTTCGTAGCGATGATAGTGAGAAAGGAAGTAGCGCAGCTGATGGTGCCGACTGGGGCGTGATTTACGATCAGTTTCAGTACGTAAAAGACCACTGGAGCAATACCACTTATTGGGATCATCACTACACCTTGATTGGCGCAGCCAACACAGCATTGCAGATTGCAGACTCACTGCAGCTCAATGATCCTGCATCTCAAGTAAACCGTGCAGAAGCCCGCTTCTTCCGTGCATTTGCCTACTTCGATCTGGTACGCACTTTTGGCGAAGTACCTAAAATCGACTTCCGTGTGTACAGTGCAGTAGATGCACAGCGTCCTAAAGCGCCGGTAGCAGAAATCTATGCGTTGATTGATGCCGACCTGCAATTTGCCGCAGCCAACCTTCCTGTAAACTGGAAGAACGCTGCAGGTTCAAGCCGCTTTCCTGGCCGCCTTACAAAAGGTGCTGCACAGGCACTGCATGCCAAAACCTATTTGGCCCGCAGCAGCTGGGCACAGGGTTTAACATTGGCTCAGGCAGTCATCAACTCTGGCGAGTATGCACTCACCAACAGCTTTGCCGGCATTTGGACTACCGCTGGTGAAAACAACAGCGAATCAATTTTTGAAATCCAGGCAAGCATAGGTGCAAACAACGCCGACAACTATTCTGCGCCCAACGCTGTACACCAAGGTGTACGTGGTAGCGGCGACTGGGATTTAGGTTGGGGTTGGAATACACCAACACAAGAACTGGTAGATGCATTTGAAACAGGTGACCCCCGTAAGAATGCCACCATCCTTTTCAGCGGCCAGCCCGATGGCGTGTATGGAAAAGTATTGCCCGATTTCCCCACTATTCCTCGTAAGTTCTGGAATAAGAAAGTATATCCGGAACCAAGTCAGCAAACATTTACCGGCAACCGTCAGGGTGGCTGGATTAACCAGCGTGTACTCCGTTTTGCCGATGTATTGCTGATGGCGGCAGAAGCTGCCAACGAAACAGGTAACGGTCCTTTGGCAGAAACTTATCTGGAAAGAGTACGTGCCCGTGCCCGTGCTGGTGATAACAATGTGTTGCCTAAAGTGGTATTCCAAAGTCAGGCTCAAATGCGTACAGCTATCCGTCAGGAACGCCGCGTAGAACTGGCACTGGAAGGCGACCGTTTCTTCGACCTGGTTCGTTGGGGTATTGCTACCAATGTGTTGGGCTCAGCCGGTTATACCAACAAGCACCGCTTTTATCCAATTCCTCAACAGGCAATTGACAATAGCGGAGGCAAACTCATCCAGAATCCTGAATGGCAATAAGCAACTGATAGGATAAGTAGCGGTTGCTACAATCTGCAACCGTTACTTCTTCCATTTTTCTTGAATGCTCACAAAAACTTGAACCAATGAAAATGAATAAACTCACAGCCGGATTGCTTACCGCTTCTGTATCGTTGCTGGTATTGGCCGGTTGTCAAAAAATGGATCGTCCTGCGTTGGGCGATTATGTAAAGGATACCAATCCTCCTGGTGGTCCGCTTAAGTTTTATGCCTCTTTCGATGGCAGCAGTGCCGACCCGCTCATGAATGGTGTGGATAGCATCCGTGCCAACTTTCCACAGGCCAATCCGTTGGCATCGGTAGCCGGTATTTCTGGCAAAGCCATTCAGGGTGCCGATGGCAAAGCCATCTACTATCCTTCGGCCAACGATTTTAAAAACGTGCAAAGCTTTACCATGGCTTTTTGGATGAAGAATACTGCACAAGCCGGCCGTACCGAATTTTTGTTTTCTCTCTATGATCCTACATATAGCGGCTGGAGTTACAGCGGTATGTTTTGCTTAGTAGAAAACCAAACAGCAACAAAAGCTACCATGAAATTTGGCCTGATGGATCAGTGGCTGGAAGGCGATTTCAACAAGCCCATGTTTGATGGCAACTGGCACCACATTGCGTATGTGTACGACCATACCACTTCTAAAATGAGTTATTATTTCGACGGAACGTTGGTTACAGGACTCACCGCTACACAAACAGATGTGAAGAAAAACGGTGCGCCACGTGGTGCTGTTGATTTTTCTAAAGCAGGTAAGTTGGTACTTGGTGGCTGGAACAAACATGCACCCGGCACCAATGGCCCCGGCGACGACTGGATCAGATCTTACACGGGTGCCATGGACCAATTCCGACTGTATGGTACTGCACTTACTGCTGCCGAAGTATCAGCACTTTTTACCGGCAAAAAATAACTACTCCATCTTCTTTTTTATAAGCAGTTAGTTTTGGTTAAAGGGCTGATACAGCAATGTACAGCCCTTTTTTTCTCTCTTTCCTTCGGGTATTTATACAGCTTGCATGATAGTTCCATCTTCTTTCCGGTTATATGGTTTCGCCTGTTGCGTTATGCTGTTGGCATTGGCCGGTTGCAAACAACAAAAAGGCATGTTCGAGTCGGTCTCTTCCGCCGATACGCATATTGAATTTGTAAACGAACCTGTATCGAAAGAGCTGCTTAGTATTTTATACTATCTGTATTATTA
>JADLHL010000285.1 GCA_020848815.1 Chitinophagaceae bacterium
AGCAGGTTCTAATACCCCTACACATTTTGAAATTGGTCTTGGTGGGCAGTTCAAGTGGCACCATTGGCGGCTATCCAGCAATGGACCGTATTTGGTAAGAGGGCTAAGAGATGGATCCATTCTGAGGGTTAATCCAAATACCTCTGTAAACTACAACGAAACATCCATTGGCTATACAGTAGCTCCCGCCATTTACCGTAAACTCAGCAATAATTTTTCGCTGGGGTTTATAGCTCAATACCAAAATGACAATGAAGGTTATAGTGTACTCAGTTTGAGGTTGGGCGGTAAGTTTCTTCTATAATCATTGCTCATTTATTACACACTATTCTTTCTATGCATCGCTTTATTATTTTGTTTTATACTGCTTTGATTTTTACAGGTGTATCCATTGCTCAACCGGCAAAATCACTTCGGTTATCGTTTGGCGCAGGCGTGTACAACAGTCCTTACTATCATCATTCTTTAGAAGGGGGTTTTTACCGTATATCTTTCGAATATCATTTAGCTAAGCGACATATTTTATCGGCCATGTACCTTACAGGCAAACACTACTATGTAGATATAAATAATACCAACGTGGTAATGGGTACAGAAAAAGGCAACAGAAGCACCCGCACCAATGACCATATTGTCGGCGCTTTGTACCAATATAAAATGCTGAATAAGCAGCATTGGGAAATAATGGGTGGAGCCGGGTTAGGGTTACTCACCAAAACCGAAGACTATACTGCTATCCTCAATAATAACTATGTACCATTCACCAGCACCTGGACTGATTTGGTGTTTCCTACTAATGTAAGCTTGTATTATAAACCAGCCAAAGACTGGCATTTAGGCATTGTATCTGGTATGGTTATACATCCTGACTTTCCCTTGCTGGGTTGGCATTTCGGGGCTAAACTGGCGTATGTAATTCAATAACTGTTGTTGTCCTCCGGTAGCGTTTGCTTCTTTGGCAATGCCAAAGAATATTTACAGCGGAATTGCGGGTGGCGGTTGTTACCTTTGCGCCTCTTTCTTTTTACTCATGAGCGACGCTATCAAACACGAATGTGGCCTGGCCTTTATTCGTTTACGGAAGCCATTTTCCCATTTCTTACAGAAATACGGAACCGTCATGTACGGCATCAACAAGCTGTACCTGCTGATGGAAAAACAACACAACCGTGGGCAAGATGGCGCCGGTTTTGCCTCGGTAAAACTCAATGCCGAACCGGGCTACCCCTTTATGCACCGGATGCGCAGCATTGCCAACCAGCCCATTGCCGACATTTTTGCCAAAGTAGGTGCCGAAGTAGCCGAGCTGGAAAAGTACCAGCCCGACATGCTGAAACATCCCGGTTTGGCTAAGGGTCACCTGCCGTTTTTGGGCGAGTTGCTGCTGGGCCACCTGCGCTATGGTACGCAGGGTAAAAATGATGTGGCATTTTGCCATCCTTTTATCAAAAAAGACATTCGTCCTTCCCGCAACCTGGCACTGGCCGGCAACTTCAACCTGGTCAACACCGAAGAATTGTTCGATTTGGTAAACATCGATCCGGGTGAATTTCAGAAGCAAAGCGACCTCGCCGCTATGATGGAAGTAATCCATCATTTTTTAGTGAAAGAAGACGAAAAAGAAAACGAAAAACCCGACATCAAAGCCGTGTTGCAAAAGTCTGCTTCGCTGTTTGATGGTGGTTATCATATTGGTGGCATCATTGGCAACGGACACAGCTTTGTGATGCGAGATGCCAACGGCATTCGCCCCAGCTACTATTACATTCACGAAGACTTTATTGTAGCCGCCAGCGAACGGGCCGCCATCCGCACCACCTTCAATGTGGGCGAAAATGAAGTGCTCGAACTTATGCCTGGCAACGCCATCATCATCGACGATCACGGCAACTACAGCATTGAGCAAATACTGGAACCGAAAGAACGCCGTGCCTGCAGCTTTGAACGCATTTACTTTAGCCGTGGTAATGACGAAAAGATTTACCGGGAACGCATTGCACTTGGCCACAAGCTGAGCAAGCCCGTGCTCGAAGCCATTGAGTACGATTTGAAAAACACCATCGTTTCCTATATTCCCAACACCGCCGAAGTTGCCTACTTTGGTATGGTAAAGGGCATGGAAGAATACCTGAACCAAATCAAAGTGCAGCGCATCATGAGCTGGGACAAAGACTTTGATGAGGAGAAGCTCACAGAAATGATAACCCGCAAAATCCGTCAGGAAAAGCTGACCATCAAAGACGTGAAGATGCGCACCTTCATTACCGAAGATGTAAGCCGGCAGGACATGGTGCAACACGTGTACGACATCACGTACGGCACTTTGCGCCCCAACCTGGATACACTGGTGGTGATAGATGACAGCATTGTGCGGGGTACCACCTTGCGGGAAAGCATCATTCGCATGCTGGGCCGTTTGAAGCCGAAAAAAATCATTGTTGTTTCATCAGCACCGCAAATCCGTTATCCCGATTGCTACGGTATTGATATGAGCAAAATGGGCGACTTCATTGCCTTTCAGGCCGCTATTGAACTGTTGAAAGAACGTGACCAGCGGGCCATGCTCACCGAGTTGTACAAAGAATGTAAAGAGTTGCAACGCACCAACCAACTACATACCAAAAACGTGGTTCGTGGTGTGTACGCACCTTTTACACCACAGGAAATAAGCGATAAAATTGCGCAGATGATTACACCGCAAGGACTCAATATTCCGGTGCAGGTGATTTATCAAACCATTGAAGACCTGCACGAAAGCTGCCCCACCAACACCGGCGACTGGTACTTTACCGGCAACTACCCCACACCCGGTGGCAACAAAGTGTGCAACAAAGCTTTCATGAACTATATGGAAGGCAAGAATGTGAGAGGATACTAAAGAGATTTGAAGATGTCTGATGTAAGATGTCAGATGTTTACAATAAAAAAAGCGACAGATTATACTGTCGCTTTTTTTTATGCCAGCGTAGCTGCAGTTTTTTTTGATACGGGTAAGTACTCATTGCTTTTCTGTATAATCATTACCTTGTAGGTATGAAATCCCTCCTCCTCATTCGTCATGCCAAAAGCAGTTGGGACAGCCCCACGCTGCAAGATTTCGACCGGCCACTCAACGACCGCGGCCTGAAAGATGCACCGATGATGGCAGAGCGATTGCTGAGCAAAAAAGTACACATTGATGGCTGGGTAAGCAGCACCGCCAAAAGAGCTTTTACTACCGCCAAACTCTTTGCTGCTGTATACAAAACAGATGCACAACACATCAGCACTTATCAGGCTTTGTACCATGCACCACCCATGATATTTGAACAGGTGATTTCACAACTCAACGATGATTGGAAAACAACTGCCATCTTCAGCCACAACCCCGGCATTACAGAATTTGCCAATCAACTGGGTGTGGCCCGCATTGATAATATGCCTACCTGCAGCGTGTTTGGCGTTCATTTTTTATGCGATCATTGGAAAGATGCACTGAGCAGTGAAGTGCGGTTTTGGTTGTTCGATTATCCCAAGAATTTTTAACTACTTCCGGTTTACAATCAGTACCCCGCTGGCAATCATGGCGCCGGCCAGTAGTTGTTGCCAACCCATGTGTTCGTTTAAAAACAATACCCCAATAATGGCAGCAAAAAACGGCTGCGTATAAATGTAGCTGCCCGTAATGCCGGGGCCCAAATGTTTGATGCCAAACACATTGAAGAGATAGGGCAAAAAGGTACCGCCGATAATCACAAAAAACATCGCCATCCAACCGGTGGCGGGCATGGCTGCAAAATTGGTTTGTGCAAAATCGCTGAAGCCAATAGGTACCAAAAAAAGCATCCCCAACGTAAATACCCAGCGAACAACCTGAATGGGATGATACTTTTCCATCAGCGGCCGTACCCATACAAAGTACAGCGCATAGCTGATGCTGTTGATCACAATCATAATATCTCCCAACAACATTTGGCTGCCCTCTTTTTGTCCGCTCCGGCTGAGTACCAGCAAGCAGGCACCTGCTATACCCAGTACCAACCCAATGCCTTTGTTTCGGGTAAAGGGTTCATGCAACAACCACGCTGCAGCTACGGTTATAAAAATGGGCGAACCCAGTGCCAATAAAGAACCGTGAATACTTGAGGTAAGTGATAAACCTTTAATGAAAAATATTTGGTTGATAACGACACCGCAAATGGCACAGAGCAAAAACCGCGGCAGGTCTTTTTTATCTATGCCAGCTCTTACAGGCTTAAATAAAAACAATACCCAAAACAAGAGCACACTGCCCACTATCCGCACCACATTGAGGGCGAAGGAGCCCATGAGTGCTGGCGTCAGCATTTTTACAATGCTATAGTTGACGCCGAACAAGAGGTTGGCACCCATAACGGCTAAGTGAGCTTTGGTAGTACGTTGCATATGCTGCCGGCAAAAGTAGTCTGCCTACACATGTGTACGCAATAAATAGATTTTAGAATGGAGAAGACTGTTAATGTAAATATCTGCGAACATCTGCTTCATCCGTAAAATCCGCGTCCCAGTGTATTTCATCTGTGTGCTATTGTAGTTCATTCCTTCAATGGTCATTTAAAAACTGCTGCCCTACCCAAGTGGTAATAAAATCCTGCAAGCTATCCTGCACCTGTTGTTCCGGTAAGGATTGCCATTGAAATGCTTCAGCTTGTTGCAAGGCATCACTCAAATCAAAATCATCTTGCGCAAAACAAATTGCTTGTTGTTTGGCTGCTAAAGTTTGCGCCAGATACACCTGTTCTGTTTGGCCGGGTGTAGGAATGAGCAGGCATTTTTTGCGTAGCGTAAAGGCATCCATCAAAGTGCTATAGCCACCACGGCAAATAATGTAGGACGATTGCATCATGGCTGTTTGCAATGCTGCTGCTGGCAAATGATGGTAGACCGTAACATGTGGCAAATTGATAGGTAAAGAAATAGCTGCACCGGGCAAGCCCCGCACCAGTATTGCCTTTCCACGGTAATGCTGCAGCTGTTGCAGCAAGCGGTTCTCCAGCATGCTGCGCTGCGGCTCGGGCCCGGAGAGCAACATCATCACGTCATATACATTCGGCAGTTCGGGTTGCTGTTGCATGCGGCTGAGCCAACCCACATAGTGCACAGGTATGCAGGGCATCGCATTGGGATGGCCCAATATGCCGCTTAGGGCCGAAGTATCATCGGCGTCATCGGGTACCCAGCAGGCGGTAAATTTTTCGATGCGTCGGTAAAAGAATTTTCTTGCTAAGGCTTGCAACCATCCCCAGCCATTGGGCATAGCCGGCTGCAGTTGATGTGTTATCAAAATACTTGGGCATGCTGCATGATACAAACCATACCGGTTGTCGGAAATGACCGCATCAAAAGCATGAGTCGATTGCATATGTTGCAGCCAGTCATGTTCGGTACGAATGGCTTTCAAAATGGCCGGCACCTGCTGTAGCAAACTGCGGAGTACATTTCCCTTACCGAAATGAATGCCATAGCCCGGTAGCTGGTGCATGGTCAGCTGTGGAAATGCTTCCTGCAACAACCGGGCCTGTGGCCCATCAGCTGCCAAGGAAACACGGCAACCGGCTTGTAGCAATGCCTGAATAATGGGTATGCAGCGGGTAGCATGGCCAAGGCCCCAATCGAGTGGCGCTACCAGTATATGAGGCGGTTGCTGCATTTTTTTGTGAAATGGAAAATGAAATTAGGTTTTTAAACGTTCTACACAGTTGATGAGCCAATGCAGGGTGCACCGTATCATTGCAAAGCAGCTCACAAAAAAACTTCACTATGCAAAACAAAATGAATTGGCTACTGGTTTTGGTATTGGCGGTCTGCCTTGTATCCTGCGCCGGTAGCAGAGGTAGTAAAGGCTGTGGCTGCCCCCAAAAAAGTGGTATGGTTGGCTATTGAGTAGTAAGCAGTAGCACTCCCAACTGCATCATCAAGAATTTTGTAAAAGCCCATGATTCGGAAGCCTTTGGTGGCCAATGTAATACTGGCCAAGGAGTTTTATTCGGAAAGTGCCAAAGCCGCAGAGCTGCACTGCATTGAGCAAATGTTGGGGCACATTCAGCAAACAGCCAAGTGGGCCGAAGTAGTGGAAGTGGCTGATCTCAAAAAGTTTCGGTTAATACAAAAGCCTGCCAAAGTGAGGCAGGCTTTGCAAGCGTTATCTTCGGATAAACCATTTGTATTTGTGCTGCACAAATGCTGAGGTTTTCAATCTTACACAATCGCTTTTACCACATTCCAAATTACTTTGGGCTTACCCAATGTATAATAGTGTAATACAGGTACACCGTTTGCTTTCAGCTCTTTCGATTGCTGAATGAGCCACTCTGTACCCACCTGTTCTACTTCCGCATCGCTTTTGCATTTCATCACTTCCAGGCTCAGTTCTGTAGGTAAGTCTACATGAAAAATGCGGGGCAATACCGTGAGTTGTTTTTTGGTGGTCAGCGGTTTCAGCCCCGGAATAATGGGCACATTGATACCAGCAGCACGACAAGCTTTTTCAAACTCAAAAAACTTCTGGTTGTCGAAAAACATTTGCGTCATGATGTAATCTGCCCCACCATCCACTTTCTCTTTCAGGTATTGCAAATCAATTTCCAGGTTGGGGGCTTCAAAATGTTTTTCGGGATAGCCCGCTACGCCAATGCAAAAATTGGTTTTGCCGCCATTCTGAATATCATCTTCCAGGTATAAGCCGTGGTTCAAGTCTACTACCTGCTTCAGCAGGTCGGTGGCATGATGGTGACCATCGGGATGCGGTACAAATGAAGGTTCATTTTTTTCGGCATCACCACGCAGCACCAGTACATTATCAATGCCGAGAAAATGCAAATCAATGAGGGCGTTTTCCGTTTCCTGTTTGCTGAAGCCGCCGCAAATAAGGTGCGGTACCGCATCTACATTGTAGTGGTTACGCAGCGCTGCGCAAATACCTACTGTACCGGGGCGTTTTCGCACTTCCACTTTATCAAAACTACCATCGGCTTTTTTCTTAAACATGGTTTCTGCACGGTGGTAAGTCACATTTATCCATGGTGGCTGAAACTCCATCAACGGATCGAGGTGATCGTAGAGGGTTTGAATGGTTTTACCCTTGAGTGGCGGCAGCACTTCAAACGATACCAAAGTATTGCCTGCGGCCTTTTGTATGTGTTCCGTTACTTTCATGATTGCTGGTGAATGGATTGCAAATGTAGCCGTTTGCAATAAACGGATACTGTATTGTAGCTGCCGCAAGGCATTCACCTTCGGGAGCTTCCACAAAGTTCATTTAACGGTTTTCATGGTTGTAGCTTTATTGTGCCCCTTACATTTGTCGTAAATTTTTTCAGCCTTGCAACTCACCATTCAAACCAATAATCTGGTAAAAACCTACAGCGGCCGCACCGTGGTAGATCATGTGTCGGTAAATGTAACGCAGGGCGAAATTGTGGGTTTGCTCGGGCCCAATGGTGCCGGCAAAACCACCAACTTCTACATGGTGGTAGGCCTTATCCGGCCCGATGAAGGCGAAGTGTTTCTCAACGACATCAACATTACCAAACTGCCCATGTACAAACGGGCACAAATGGGTATTGGTTATCTGCCGCAGGAAGCCAGCGTATTTCGCAAGCTGAGTGTGCAAGACAACATTATGGCCGTGTTGGAAATGACGAAGCTCACCAAAGCTGAGCGTCAGCACAAAATGGAGCAGTTGCTGGAAGAATTTAACCTGGGGCATGTACGAAACAACAATGGCGACAGCCTGAGTGGTGGCGAACGCCGCCGTACAGAAATAGCCCGGGCACTGGCCGTAGATCCGAAATTTATATTGCTGGATGAGCCATTTGCCGGCGTAGACCCTATTGCGGTGGAAGACATTCAAACCGTGGTGGCCCGCCTCAAATACCGCAACATCGGCATCCTAATTACCGATCACAACGTAAACGAAACCCTCAGCATTTGCGACCGGGCCTACTTACTCATTGAGGGTAAAATTTTTCGCCATGGCACTGCACCAGAGCTGGCCGACGATGAACAGGTTCGGCGCCTCTACCTCGGCACCAACTTTGAGCTTCGCCGAAAAGACTGGATTATAGAAATGGAACGGGACCAGGCAATCAAAAAACAATCTGCCGAAATACCTTCAACTGAAGTTGAATAAATCATTCTCCCGAACCCCTTTTTGCAGCAACACCACTTACTCATTACCCACATTTTCTAACCGTACCGTTTGAAATTGTATGTACCTTTCTTACAGGTGCGCTACTAAACCCACTCACATGTCTGCATCTCTCAGAGATTATATCGAAAGTATTGTATCGGTAACCGACGAAGAGTTTGATCAAATTCTCAGCTGCTTTGTACCCATGACGGTGGCCAAAGGCGAAGTGCTGCTGCAACAAGAGCACGTTTGCCATTATTGCTACTTTGTAGAAACGGGTGCCATCCGTATGTACACCATTCGGGAAAGTGGCGAAGAGTCGACCAGATACATCAACACTGAGGGCCAGTTTGGTACAGCACTCGTGTCTTTCATGACGCATCAACCTTCTTTTGAAGCCATTCAGGCAATAGAAAAAACAGAACTGCAACGCATTTCTTATACCCGCTTTTATGAGCTTACCAAAAAGCTGCCTGCGTGGCAGCAGCTGTACATTACCTTACTGGAGCGGGCATTGCAATACAATATTTTCCGGCTGGAAACCTTCCTCACCATGGATGCCCATGCCCGCTATGAGTGGCTCACCCAATCGCACCCCGATTTTCCCAAACGTTTTCCGGTGAAGATGCTGTCCAGTTTTCTGGGCATCAGCCGCGAAACCCTCAGCCGCCTGAGGGCCATTAATTAAGCGGCACAAAAAAGGCTGCCGCTATAAAGCGACAGCCATCGTTATCACAAGCAATCACAAAACTAAGTTCCCAAATAAACCGGGGCAATCAACTCCCGGCCATTCGTAGCAGCAATATTATTAATATTTTGTGAATGCCCAACACTTTTACACTCTCCTTCATGGCTTTTCCACCACAGGGGCTGAATAATACAAGGATAACAAGCATTTCCTAAACTTTTCTAAAATATGCGAAAGCTTTCGTAGAACGAATTATCTGGCTATATTTGAACTACGAAAACATTCTTAGATATGAAAAAAATATTTGGTCTGGCCGTGGCACTGCTTAGTGTAAGCGCAGCAATGGCCCAAACAAAACCCGCTTCGCCCAAAGCCCCTCAAAAAAAAGTGATTGAGGAAAAAGTGATAGTGACCTCACCCGACGACAAGGAAAAAACCGTGATTGTGATTGAAGATGGAAAAGTGACCATCAATGGGAAACCGGCGGCTGAGTTCAAGGGCAACAAACGCATCGTTATTAATGGCAACGCCATGAGTATGGCCCCGGGTGCCAAAAACAAAATGCTGTTTCCGAAGGGTGAGCCCAAAGCTTTTTTGGGCGTTGGTACCGAGCCCGGCGATAAAGGAGCCAAAGTAATTGAAGTAGTGGAAGAAAGTGCCGCCGCCAAAGCAGGCCTGCAAGTAGGCGATGTTATTCTGCAGGTAAATGAAGAAAAAATCAACTCGCCTGAAAGCCTGTCTGCTGCTGTACGTAAGCATAAGCCCGAAGCCGTGGTAGACCTCGTATATGAAAGAGAAGGCAAGGAAAAGAAAACCAAAGTGACGCTTGGTAAAAATGAAGATATGTTTACCATGGAGGGCAACTTTGATTTGGGAGATGAGTTTAGAGAATTCAATTTCAATATGGAGCCACCAATGGCTATGACCATGCCCCGCAACGGACAACGATTCGAGTTTCGGGGTGCGCCGGAAGGCTTTGGCTGGTTTGGCCCAAGCGACCGCCCCAAATATGGCTTGAATGTGGAAGACAACCCCGATGGTGATGGCGCAAAAGTGAGCAGTGTAGAAGCGGAAAGCAATGCGCAAAAAGCCGGCCTTCAAAAGGATGATATCATCACCAGTGTAGAAGATAAAACCATTAAAACGGTAGATGACCTTCGGGAAGCATTGGCCGAAAGCCGAGAAAAAAGCAGCGTGGCCATCAAACTGCAGCGGAATGGCAAAGCAGAAACACTAACGCTGAAAGTGCCCAAGAAAATTAAAACAGCCGAGCTATAATTTTTTCATTGGCTGGTTCAAAAGGCCTTTGCCCTTGTGGCAGAGGCCTTTTTATTAATAGGGCTGGCAGCAGGGCTTTACATTTGCAGCATGTCGTCATCCTACGAAATCGTCGTTGGCCTGGAAGTACACATTCAGCTACTGACCCAAACAAAATTGTTTTGCGCCGATACCACCAGCTTTGGTTTGTCGCCCAATAGTCAGGTATCGCCCATAAGCCTGGCACACCCCGGCACTTTGCCGGTGCTCAACAAGCAAGCCGTAGCGCAAGCCATCAAATTGGGACTGGCATTGAATTGTCAGATTGCAGCTGTCAGCCATTTTGACCGCAAACATTATTTCTACCCCGATTTGCCAAAGGCCTATCAAACCACACAACTGACGGAGCCCATTTTGGTGGGCGGTTTTGTACGTACCGAATTGAGTGATGTGCCTATTCACCACATCCATTTGGAAGAAGACGCCGGCAAGAGTGTGCATGATGCAGATCCATTGTACAGTTGCATCGATTTGAACAGGGCAGGTATGCCCCTGTTGGAGCTCGTTACAGATCCGGCTATTCGTAGCAGCGATGAAGCTTTTGCCTTTCTTACCGAGCTGCGCAAATTGGTGCGCTGGTTGGGTGTATGCGATGGCAACATGGAAGAAGGCAGCCTGCGCTGCGATGCCAATATTTCCGTACGGCCAGTTGGCGAAAGCAAACTCGGCACCAAGGTAGAAGTGAAAAACCTCAACAGTATCCGCAACGTAAAGCGGGCCATTGATGCCGAGGCGCAACGCCAGATACAGCTGTTGCAAAACGGTGGCAAGATAGTGCAGGAAACCCGTGGCTACAATGCCGACAACAATACCACGCTACCGCAGCGGGAAAAAGAAGAAGCCAATGATTATCGCTATTTCCCCTGCCCCGATTTGCCGCCATTTACCACTACACCCGAACAAATAGATCATATCCGCCAAGCCATGCCGGCACTGCCACAGCAGTTGCAACAGCAGTGGACTACAACACATCAACTGTCGGTGCAGGATGCGCAGGTGCTGAGCGAAGAAAAAGCACTGGCGGATTATTTTGAAGCATTGCTGGCTATTGGCACGGCTGCCAAACCTGCAGCCAACTGGCTCATTGGCCCTATCAAGAGTTGGTTGAACGAACAACAAGTGAGCATAGATGCCTTTCCGTTATCTCCAGCTGCCTTGCAATCTTTGATTGCGTTGGTGCAAAAAGGAAAAGTGAATTTTAGCATGGCCGCTACCAAATTGCTACCAGCACTCATAGCTGCACCCGGTGAAGATGTGGCAGCCTTGGCACAGCAGCTTGGCATAGTACAAGCCGATGACAATGACGCCACCGAGGCATGGGTAAATGAAGCGTTGGCTGCCATGCCGGATAAAGTGAAAGAATACCAGAAAGGCAAAAAAGGATTGATTGGCTTGTTTGTTGGCGAAGTAAAAAAACGCTCCAAAGGGAAGGCCAATCCGCAGTTGGTAACCAAACTGCTGGAAGAAAAACTCAACGCCTGATACATATAACTCATACCAATTGATGCTATTCAAATTTTCATACAAACAAAGCGCTGCTGCTGTATTGCTGGCACTGGGCATGTACAGCTGTCAGCAAACCACCTCTACAGATTTGGTGGTGAAAGGTTCTTTCAGCAATGCCACTGGTGGTAAAATACTGTTGGCCGAATTGCCCTACGCAGCAGCACAAAGAATTGTTGTTGACTCTGCCTATCTGATAGACAGCCTCGGTCGTTTTCGGTTGCATACACCCATGAGTCAGGAGTCGGTGTACCAGTTGTTTATTGCCAACGGGCCGGGCTTATTGTTTATCAATGATGTGCCGGCTATTGAAATTGTGGCCGATGCAAAAAAGCCTGAACAATTCAGCATTAGCGGCTCGCCGGCCAGCAGCAGCATACAAGCATTGTACAACAGTTTTGAAAAAGCATACACCGAATGGAAAACCGCTGAAATCGCAGCCATAGCTGCCGATAAACCGGGCAAGCAAAACGATAGTTTGCGTACAGCAACACTGCAGCAACGTGATATACGTTATACTGCATTGCAACAATTGTTCAGCAGCTATATTAGTAAAGAGCCCAATGCTACAGCACAGTATTTTGCCCTCGGCATGGCGCATCGTTTTTTGCCCGGCAGTCAATGGCAGCCATTGCTGAAAGCGGCCCAAGACAAACATCCGCAGCACCCCGGCCTGCAATTATTGGAACAACGATTGGTAACGGCGAATACACCCGGTACTCATTTGCTCAACAAACCTGCACCCGAAATTCAACTGCCCGATAGCAGTGGCAAACAAGTTGCGCTGAGTAGCCTGCGGGGCAAATGGGTATTGGCGTATGTATGGGCCGGGTGGGATAGCAGCAGCAGGAAACAATCAGTCGTGCTACGCAAAACACAATCGGCCTTGTACAAAAAGAACCTGGTGTTTTTAGGCTTGTCTATTGATAAAGAAAGAAGTTCCTGGATAGAAGCCATTCGACAAGATTCTGTACCTGCCATTCAGCTCAGCGATTTGCAATACTGGGACAGTAAAGTGCTGCGCCAATTAGATATTGAAAAAGTTCCTTTTACAATGCTCATAGATCCAACGGGAGTTGTAAAAGCGGTGAACATTGCCGATTCAGTTTTCGTCAACACTGTGAGTTCATTTGTGCGGTAATTACACGATGGTTTTATCCCATAGAAAAAGCCACCGGTTTTACCCGGTGGCTTTTTAGGTATCACTACGTCTTCTCTCGATTAGTTGTCTGTCATCAGGGCATTCAGCTGCAATTCAGATGCAGGAATAGGCCAGATGTAGTTTTGACCAGTAGAAGGAACAGCTATAACACCAGGCTTAGCTGGCAGTGGCAGACCGAGACGGGTGTTATCGAAACCAGCCAAACCTTCGCCGAGGAACTCAATGCGACGCTCAATCATAATTGCATCGGCAAGTGCATCTGCATTAGCGAAGTCACCGGCAACAAATACGGTAGAAGCATCAGAACGACCACGAACTGCGTTCAGCAAAGCAATGGCTCGTGCATCAACAGTATTGGTAGAGCGGGTGATGGCTTCTGCAAGGCTCAGCAACACTTCAGGATAGCGCAACACTGGTGCCCAATCGGTGTATGGTGCAGCAGTGGTATACTTGTTCAACCAAGGCTTGCTGGCAGCAGTCAGGATTTGAGCACGACGGGCATCACCGGCTTTCCAGCCAGCATTAGCAAACACACCTGCAGGGTTTACAGAATATTCTGCACCACCACCAGCCTGGCTGTCGTGACGATAGTAGAAACCCAACTGGTTTTGAGTGCCAGGCGCTTCGTTGCTATAAAAAGGCATTGACAGAATACTTTCTACTGTAGTGTAGTTGGTAAATGTGGTATTGAATGCAGCATTCAGCGCATGACGAACACCTGTAGGTGCTACAAACGGAGCGGTAGCAGGCACCAGTTTGTTGGCTTCAGTTATTACATCAGCATAGCGGCGCATGCCCAGCAGCACTCTTACTTTGAAAGCGATAGCCGTGTTTTTGTGTGCACGAATCACGTTTTGAGTAGCATTGGCATTGGTAAGCGGCAGGTTGGTTTCAGCAAAATTGAGGTCATTCAAAATTTGCGTGTACACTTCTGCTACAGTGTTACGAGCCATATCAAAATTGGCGCTACCAGTGTTTGGCGTCAGGCGCAAAGGCAAACCGGGCTTAGATCCGTTGCCATCCCAAAATGGGCGGGCATACAGGTTTACCATGGCATGGTAGCACAATGCACGAACCAAACGGGCTTCTGCACGATAGGCATTGGCCTTGGTGGCACCTACTACAGATTCACCCTTGCTGTCCATACCAGCCAAAAAGACGTTGGCGAGGTTGATAGCATAGTAAGCACGGCTCCATACAGCTTCTACGCTGTTGCCAGAGCTGTTGGCAGGGCCGTAGTTGTACACGTCAAAACCAGTAACCACGTTGGTTCTTTCGTTTACGAAATCAACACCACGTATATCGTTGAACACCTGGAGTCGGCCGCCATACAAACCAGCGTTTTTGATGGTAGCATAGAGTGCTTTTACCTGTCCTTCAATACGAAGTTCGCTGTCGAATGCCGAGAGATCAGAAATCTGATTGGTAGGCACCGGGTTCAGAAACTCGTCTTTTTTGCAAGAAGCCAACTGGAACAGAACAGTGGCTGCTGCTATGTTGAATAATATCCTTTTCATCTTCATCATTTTGTAATTAAAAATTAGAACCCAATGTTTACACCGAGGGTGATAGTACGAGCATTACCTACGGAGTTACGGTCTACACCCTGGTTGGTGCTACCTGTACCGTTTGATGATACTTCAGGATCTGGACCAGGATATTTGGTCAAAATCAACAGGTTGTTGCCAGATACATAGAAACGGGCACTGCTGATTTTTGCTTTACCCAGTACAGACTGAGGCAGATTGTAAGACAATTGAGCGGTACGCAGTTTGATGAAGTCGCCTTTGAACACGTTTACATCCAGTGGGAAAGCCGAACCGTTTGATACGTTGTCG
This sequence comes from Chitinophagaceae bacterium, assembly GCA_020848815.1. Classification (GTDB taxonomy): domain Bacteria; phylum Bacteroidota; class Bacteroidia; order Chitinophagales; family Chitinophagaceae; genus Phnomibacter. The sequence continues at coordinate 14,658 of JADLHL010000285.1, forward strand.
CCGAAGTAAGGCTTAGGCATATCGGTTTGGTCACCAGGCTTCTGCCAACGACGGAGCACATCGGTTGAGTTGTTCCAGAAGCGCTGATCACGAAGACCAGCATAAGTACCCCAGTATACGTAGAAGCCAGCCTGGTAGGTAAACAAGGTGTTCAATGAGAAGTTGCCGAAGTTGAAAGTATTATCCCAACCACCTACAAAACGTGGGTTGGTGTTTTTGTACACAACCGCATCGGCAGAGCTTACGTTTGGAGCACGTGTACCATCGGCATATTCAAAGTTGAATCCGCTGGCAGCACGGAACTGGTAAAACACTTCACGACCTTGTGAGTTGATGAAAATACGACGGCCTGTAGCAGGATCAACACCGTTGGTACGGGTAACAAACAAGCTACCTACAGGGCTACCAGGAACGGTAATGTTTACTGTTTCCAAAACACTGGTTGAAGACAATACGCGGTTCAAACCAGGTGCCAGAGAGGTTACTTCGTTTTCGTTGAAGTTGAAGTTGAATGAAGATGACCAGCTAAAGTTTTTCTTACGAATTACCTGAGCGTTTACGGCCATTTCAATACCCCTGTTGTACATAGTACCAACGTTGGTAGGCACTGAACTTGGCATACCGGCACTTGGAGGAGCAGGCACGTTCAGGATCAAACCATCCACATCGTTGTTGTAGTAAGAAATTTCGGCAGTAATGCGGTCATTCAAGAAGCCAAAGTTCAGACCGATATCCAGTTTGTTACTGGTTTCCCAGCCAAGGAGGTTGTTACCCACTTGGTTGAACACCAATGTACCAGTTTGGCCATACAAGCCAGAACCAAAAGTGCTGAGCGAAGCAAAGTCGCCCAGGCCGGCAATGTTACCTACACGGCCATAGCTACCACGCAGTTTCATGCTGCTGAAAATAGATGACAGCTTAGAAGTTGCCCAGAAATTTTCGTTGGCAATTTCCCAACCGGCAGATACGCCCCAGAATGTACCATACTTTCTGTCGCTACCCAGCTGAGATGCACCATCACGACGAATATTGGCGCTGATGAAGTACTTCTTGTCGAAGTTATAGTTCAAACGACCGAACTCAGATACCAGGTAGCTTTCGCCAATGCCCAAACCGGCAGTGTTTGGCGTAGCCCAACCACCCTGAATGTTGGTAAAGTTTGGATCGTTTACCTGAATGCGGTTCAAACCAAAACTCTTGGCTGTAATGCGCTGCTGCTCCACACCGCCCAATACGGAAAAGTTGTGTGCACTGCTCACTTTGAAATCATATTGTGCAGTAGTAGTCCATACCCAGTTTTTGCGGTTGGCAAAACTGCTGGTGGCAGAACCATTGTTACCAAAACCTTCGCCAGATTGAGGGCTCAAGTAAATTTCGTTTTCAGTGTTCAGATAGTCAACACTGTATTGTGTACGAATAGCCAAACCGCTCAGAGGACGTAATTCTGCAAACATGTTTCCGAGGAAACGATTGTTTTCTGAGTTACTTCTGTTTTGATCGAGTGCAATAGCGGGGTTATTGAAACCAACCTGACCTACTCTGTTATTCATTACACCAATAAACTGACCACTCACGTTGTAGGTACCATCATTGTTGAATGGTGCTACGTTTGGTGCAGTAATCAAAGGCACACGACCCAAACCAGCTGTAGCAAATGCAGCACCAGGTATAGAACCAGAGCTGGCAGCAGCTTCGTTCAATTCATTTGAATACTGGATTTTACCACCAATAGTCAGCATTTTGCCCACTTTGGTATCGAAGTTGCCCAGCATAGAAATACGACGGAAATCGTTGCGCTTAATAATACCAGACTGATTAGTTACACCAGCAGAGAAATAATAGCGGGTAGCTTCGTTGGCGCCGCTCACATTTACTGTATGGCTGTGCTGAATACCAGTGCGGTATACATAATCATACCAGTTAGTATTGATGGGCTTGCCATCGGGTCCATTGGTAAGATAGAAGGCGTTGGTGTTAGCATTGAAAGTGCCTTGGTTTTGCAGTGCTTCATTTTTGTAGTCGGTATACTGCTGTGCATTCAAGATGTTAGGCAATCCAAACACTTTAGAAAAACCAACCCAGCTATCGAGGCTTACTTTAGCCTTACCGGTTTTTCCCCGCTTGGTAGTAACGAAGATTAC
>JADLHL010000286.1 GCA_020848815.1 Chitinophagaceae bacterium
AACATGCCCGGCTATGTGCTCAAAGCACAATTGTACACGGCCGATAATCAACCGCTATTGTCTGCTCCATTGCAGAAATCTGTGGACGATATCATCAATGAAATTCATCCACGGTTAGACCGGGTGAAATTTGGTTTGCTGGAAACAACCATTGCTGCGCCAAAAAAGTGGAGCCCTGAATCGCCTTATTTATACAAACTATTGTTGAGCCTCGAAGACAGTACGGGCAATGTGTTGGAGGTAAAAACCTGTAAACTTGGTTTTCGGTCTGTTGAGTTTCGACAACACGACAGCAAGTTGTTGATCAATGGCAAACTCACCTATCTCTATGGTGTCAATCGGCCCGATCATCATCCCATAAAAGGGAAAGCGTTGTCGAGAGCAGATATTTTGCAAGACATCCGTAGCATGAAGCAATTCAATTTTAATTGTGTGCGGTTGAGCCATTATCCTTCCGATCCTTATCTGCTTGATTTGTGTGATGAAATGGGTATCATGGTGATTGATGAGGCCAACCATGAAACACATGGGTTGGGTGGCAAGCTGGACCATGACCCCGCATGGACGGCCGCTTACATAGAGCGGGTGAGCCGCATGGCTTTGCGGGATAAAAATCATCCTTCCATTATCATGTGGAGCCTTGGTAATGAAGCGGGCAGCGGCCCCAATCATGCTGCTATGGCAGGCTGGATAAAAGACTTTGATATGTCACGGCCTTTGCACTATGAACCGGCCATGGGTTCACCCAAAGCTGCAGGTTACATCAATCCAAGTGATGTCCGCTATCTCAAATCAAACGATCATTCGCACCGCATACAAAACCCACTCGACCAATATTATGTAGATGTGGTGAGCCGTATGTATCCGTCTGATTATACAGCGCCATTGTTGGTCAATCAAAACAATGGCGATCATCGGCCCATTTTCTTTTGTGAGTATGCACATGCCATGGGCAACAGTGCAGGCAACCTGAAAGACTTTTGGGATCAGTGGCGAAGCTTGCCGAGAGTGATTGGTGGTTGCATTTGGGAGTTTAAAGACCAGGGCTTAGAGAAAACTGATTCAGCAGGAGTAAAATTCTATGCTTACGGTGGCGACTATGGCGAAAAGTATTTCGACAATTTTACCATTAAAGGAATTGTAGATGCAGATGGTACTCCCAAGCAGGCTATGTACGAATGCAAACGCATTTTTCAACCCATTGATGTGGAATGGGCTGATACAAAACAACAACAGCTTCGCATCATCAATCACAGTCAGGTGTTGAATGCAAATACTTACACAGCTACACTGCAAGTGTTGCAAAATGGTTTACCTGTTTTATCAAAGCAAATTGGCGGTTTAGATATTGCACCGGGTACTACGGCCAATTTTCCCATTGCCCAATGGTTACCAAAGTTGGATCCACATGCAGCCTATCATGTCAATATCGCTTTTGTATTGCAGCAGCAAACAACTTGGGCGAATGCTGGCCATGAGATAGCTTCATCTCAACTGTTGCTGCAGTCTGGGCCTTCAGGAAAACCATACGTAGCCAATAGTAAAACAGGCATACAGGTAAAGCAAGATGAATCTGGTATCACGGTGAAAGCTGGTGGCACGGAGTTGTATTTTGATGCACATCAGGGTACATTGTCATCGCTGGTACATGGCGGACTGTCGTACGTCAAGCAGCCGCTGTTGCCCAATTTCAAACGACCGCTTACTGATAACGACCGCCGTGGTTGGAAGCCTCACCGCAAGTTAAAACCCTGGTATGAGTATACGCTACAATCTACCGGCATGAAGTTGGAGCAAGGTGCGGATAACACAGTTACAGTTCGTTGTGGTTTCTCATTGATAAACGATAGTGCACAGGTGCAAATTCGTTATGTAGTTTTTGCAGACGGTGTATTGCAGGTTCATTACAGTTTGCAGGTAAAGCATGGTTTGCCCAACATGCCCAAAGTAGGTTTACAAATGGGCATCGATTCTTCGTTGCAACAATTGCAATATTGGGGTCGTGGCCCAATGGAAAATTATGTCGACAGAAGATATGGAACGAATGTGGCAGTGTATCAGCAATCATTGTCTGCTTTTTTGCAGCCCTACGTGGTGCCGCAAGAAAACAGCAACCGTACAGATGTTCGCTGGTTTTTTGCACAGCAGCGAAATGCGCAGAATGGTTTGCTGATTGTGGCGGATAGTTTGCTGAGCATGAGTGTATGGCCTTATAGCGTTGCCAACTTAACCACAGCCAAACATACCAATGATTTAAAGCCTGCGGGTTATCTTACGATGAATGTAGATTTGATGCAAATGGGCGTGGGCGGAAACGATAGCTGGAGCGAAGTGGCTGCACCATTGGAGCAGTATCAAATAAAGCCGAATAATTATCAATACAGTTTTTACATAGTTCCGTTCAACGCAAAAAAGAAATCAGCTGGTGAGAGAGCAAAAGAAATTCAATAAAAGGATGAACCACGAAGGCACAAAGGAGGAAAGTTGCACAAAGCTGCTCTTCGTGTTGCTTAGTATGTTTAGTGCCTTTGTAGTTCATGCCCAAGTACCGCAGGATGTGATGCAGAAAGTATATGAGGAAGTAAAGACGCCTTTTAAATATGGTCTTGTTGTAACTCCTGAAAATGAGACGAAGAAAATTGATTGCCCTTCTGTTTTCCGAAAGGGTAATGCCTGGTACATGACTTACATTCAGTTTGATGGTCGTGGTTATGAAACATGGCTGGCAAAAAGCAAAGACTTATTGCAGTGGACAGCACTCGGCAAGCTCATGAGCTTTTCTGATACTACTGACCCGAAAACTATCGGGTGGGACAGTAACCAGAAAGCAGGATATATCGCATTGCAAAACACCCAATGGGGCGGCAATTACAAATTGGAAAAATACCAACACAAATACTGGATGAGCTTCATCGGCGGTAAAGACCTTGGCTACGAAGCCGGTCCATTGGCCATTGGTATTGCAAATACTTCCGGAAACCCAACCAAGCCACATGAATGGAACAGGTTGACGCAGCCCGTATTGAGTAACGCCGATGCAGATGTACGTTGGTGGGAAAACAGAAAGCTGTACAAAAGCACCATCATCAGAGATAAGCATAAAACACTCGGCCGTGAGTTTGTGATGTATTACAATGCCAACGGCGACAGCAGCGGTAACAAACCCAAGTGGCGCTGGTTTGAACGCATTGGTATGGCCGTGAGTGATGATATGGTGAATTGGAAACGCTACCTTCCCCATCCTGTAATGGAACACGGTGTGGGCATTACCGGCGATGCGGTGATTCAAAAAATAAATGACCTGTGGGTGATGTTTTATTTCGGGGCTTTTTGGGAAGCCAGAAAAAATGAAACCTTCAACCGTTTTGCCTGCAGTTACGATTTAGTGAATTGGACAGACTGGACAGGTGATGATCTCATTGCATCTTCCGAACCCTATGATGCGAAGTATGCACACAAAAGTTTTGTTGTAAAATGGAAGGGAGTGGTGTATCACTTTTATTGCGCTGTCGATAAAAAAGACAACAGGGGTATAGCTGTGGCTACATCGGTAGATAAAGGTGCATCAACGCTTACATTTAAATAAGCAAATTTGCGGATGATGAAAGCAGTGCTGATAAGGCTGGAGAAATTGTGGATGTGTATGGCTTGGCTACTATTGTGGAGTCTGCAAGGAGCGGCACAGCCAAAAACGAAAATCGACGATGTTATTCAGCATTCATTCCAACATCCCGGCCAGCAAGCCAAGCCATGGGTCTTCTGGTATTGGATGCATGCTGCTGTGTCCAAACAGGGCATTACGGCTGATTTGGAAGCCATGAAATCAGTAGGGATTGCCGGTGCTTACCTTATGCCCATCAAAGACACAAGTGCCAATATTCCGTTTAGCCCCACTGCCCGGCAACTGAGTACTGAATGGTGGCAACTGGTAAAGTTTGCCATGCAAGAAGCGAAGCGGCTCAACCTGCAACTGGGTGTTCATGTGAGTGATGGTTTTGCTCTGGCAGGTGGCCCGTGGATTACACCCGAACTGAGCATGCAAAAACTGGTGTGGAGCAATACGGTGGTTCAGCAAGGCGCTACGAATATTCAACTGCAACAGCCTGCTTCGTACAAAGGTTTTTACAAAGAGTTAGCGGTTCTTGCTTACCCGCTGAAAGCTGTGCCAGATGAGATGTTGCTACAACCTATTGTTTCTACCAGCAATGCTGCTGATGCATCATTTTTGAGTGAGTCCAACAATCAGCAAACCTTTCGCAGCGATACTGCGTGTTGGATTCAATACAGCTACGACACTTCCGTAACCATCCGTTCTTTGGAAATAAAAACGGGTGGCAATACCTATCAGGCATTGCGGTTGAAAATGCAAAGCAGCAACGATGGCATTACGTTTACCGATATTGCTCAGTTGCAAGCACCGCGGCATGGCTGGCAAGATGCGGATGAAAATTTTACCTATGCCATACCTGCTACTACTGCCACGCATTTCAGATTTGTGTACAATAAAGAAGGCTCATTGCCCGGTGCAGAAGATTTGGATGCTGCCAAGTGGAAACCTTCTTTGAAAGTAAAAGGCATTTACCTGAGCAATCAGCCAAAAATTCATCAGTACGAATCGAAGAATGGTTCGGTGTGGCGCATGGCGGAAGCCACTTACGATGGCGCTGTAACAGTTTCAGATGCGGTGCCCAAAGAACGCATCATCAACCTCACCGGAAAGCTGGATAAGCAAGGTCGTTTACAATGGAAAGTGCCTGCGGGCAAGTGGATGATTGTTCGCATTGGCCATACTTCGCAAGGGCACACCAACTACACTGGTGGCGCAGGTTTGGGTTTGGAGTGCGACAAGTTTAATCCTGCTGCTGTACAGTTGCAACTCAACAACTGGTTCGGTCAGTTTTACAGCAAAACAGATGCGGTGCTGGCAAAGCAGGTGTTGAAAGTGTTGCACGTAGATAGTTGGGAGGCTGGTAGTCAAAACTGGTCGGTCAATTTCGCTGCTGCGTTTCAACAACGTCGCGGTTATGATATCACACCCTGGCTGCTGTGCATGACAGGTGTGCCGGTGAATAGTGCAGAAAAATCGGAGAAAGTATTGCATGATGTAAGACAAACCATTGCCGATTTGGTAAACGATGTTTTTTACACGCAGGTAAAAGCTGCTGCAAAAGCAAAAGAATGTTTGCTGAGTGCAGAAGCCATTGCGCCAACCATGATGAGTGACGGACTAACGCATTTTAAGTACGCTGATTTGCCCATGGGTGAATTTTGGCACAACAGTCCTACGCATGATAAACCCAACGACATGCGTGATGCCATTAGTGCAGCACACATGTACGGAAAAAACATAGTGCAGGCCGAATCTTTTACAACGCTCCGCATGGATTGGACAGAACATCCCGGTAAGCTGAAATCCCTTGGCGACAGACAGTTTGCATTGGGTATTAATAAACTGGTGTTTCATGTGTTTGCACACAATCCGTGGGTGAACAAACAACCGGGCATGACCCTCGATGGGGTGGGTTTGTATTTTCAACGAGATCAAACCTGGTTTCAACAAAGCAAGGCATGGATGGAGTACCTGAGCCGCTGTCAGGCGTTGTTGCAGCTGGGCAAACCGGTAACAGATATCGCCGTTTTTACCAGTGATGCATTGCCACGCAGGGCCTTGCTGCCAGACAGGTTGGTGAATGTGCTGCCCGGTTTGATGACGGCTGAAAAGTTGCAGGCAGAGCAACAGCGGTTGGCGAATATCGGTCAGCCATTGCGCAGCATACCCGATGGCGTAAGTCATTCTGCTAATATGGCCGACCCCGAAAATTGGATAGATCCGCTGAATGGGTATGCTTACGATTCTTTTAACCCCGATGTATTGATGCAAATGACGGTAGCGGGCAACAAGGTGGTGGCACCCGGCGGCAACAGCTATTCGGTTTTGGTGTTTCCGGCACAGCATGCACTCAATCCCAATCATTTGTGGATGACCGTGCCAGTGGCAAAAAAAATACTGACTTTGCTACAGCAAGGTGCCCGCATTGTGTTGGAGCAATCGCCTGTTATTGGCCGGGGTATGAAAGATGAGAATGCTGAACTGAGAAAAGTGTTTTCAGCAATAGAAGCTGGCGGGTATAAAGGACAATTGCATATCGGTGCATGGACAAAGAATGAGCCATTGATGCAAGTGCAGAAAGATATGGACGTTACAAAAGGGAAAGGCCAACTGGCTTGGACACATCGTCGTCTTCCTGATGCAGACATTTACTTTGTGAGCAATCAATCAGACCGTTCTATTCGATCTTCCTTCACATTACGTTCGGGTTATCCTGCTGTTGAAGCACTTGATCCGGTTACAGGAAAATTTTTTAATGACTATCGCTACACCGTCAGTAAGGAGGGGATAGCAGTCGATGTCATGTTGGATGCGGCACAAGCTGTGTTCTTTATTTGTAAAAAAGAAGCATCACCAGCGGCAGATGTTTTTGCTACCATCAAAGCACCAGAAACTTTCGATATCAGTCGGGATTGGACGCTGCAATTTGATACTTCCAAAGCGGGCCCGGCTGCACCTTTGCCCATGGCTGCTTTACAAAGCTGGACAACCGTTGCAAACGATGCTGTACGCTATTATTCCGGTACAGTGAAGTATAGCAAAACGGTAAACCTGCAACCGCAAGCTTCTTTTCAGCAGGCTTGGCTGGAGTTGGAATCGGTGTACAATATTGCCACAGTAAAAGTGAATGGGATTGACTGCGGTACTATCTGGACACCACCGTATCAACTTGACATCAGCGGTGCGCTGAAGGAAGGTACAAACCTGATTGAAATCGATGTTACCAACACCTGGCACAACCGCCTGATTGCAGATGCGCAGCTGCCGCTCCATCAACGCCTTACCTTTACCACAGCACCGTTTCGATTGCAAGGCAAACCATTGCAACCAGCAGGTTTAACAGGAGCGGTGAAATTAGTTGTTCAATGAGAGGTGTACTAAGCTTGTTATTGTGTTGCTGGATGCTGTGGTCGCAAGCACAGCCTTCCATGCATGTATACAATGTTATCTGGCATTCGCCCAGTGATAACGCTGGTGCATCTATGCCCTGTGGTGCCGGCGACATTGGCATGAATGTGTGGGTGGAAAATGGCGATGTATTGATCTATGTGGCACGTAGTGGCAATTTTGATGAGCACAATACACTCATGAAATCTGGCCGTTTGCGCATTCAATTGTCTCCTAATCCTTTTACAGGAAAATCGTTTACCCAACAGTTGCATTTGCAAGAAGGCTACGTGTCTGTAACGGGTGAAAACAATGGGGTGAAAGCAACCGTCAACATTTGGGCAGATGTATTTCGACCCGTGGCACATGTTGATGTAAAAAGCAACAGGAAGATAGCCGTAACAGCGGCTTACGAAAGTTGGCGTTACCAAGACCGCATAGTAAAAGCCAGAGAAAATTTCGGAAATTCGTGGAAATGGGCGGCACCCAAAAACAATGTTTACAGGGCTGATAGCATTGGCTTTGCAGCAAATGCGGTGTTGTTTTATCACCACAACAGCAGCCAAACTATTTTTGATACCATCGTGGCTCAGCAGGGTATGCAGCCGGTGAAAGCGCAGCTCTACAATCCATTGAAACAATTGGCTTTTGGTGGAATGCTTACGGGCAAAAACTTTGTACCCGCAGGTACCGATACCGGTACTTATGCCCACACAAATTATAAAGCATGGCAACTGAAAAGCCAATCAAATGCTACTTCATTTTCGTTGAAGTTGTATTTGCACAATGAGCAAACAGCCAGTATAGCTGATTGGAAAAATAACCTGATTGTCTTGCAGCAGCAATCACTGCAAGACAAATCGGCCCGAACAAAAACGCTGCAATGGTGGAAAGCCTTTTGGCAACGCAGTTTTATATGCATCGACAGTTTGCAACAAGACAGCATTGCATGGCAGGTGGGCAGAAATTATCAGTTGTTTCGTTACATGCTGGCCTGCAATGCCAAAGGGCAATGGCCTACCAAATTCAATGGTGGTTTGCTCACCGTCGATCCTGTTTTTACCGATTCCAAACTGGCATTGACACCCGATTTTCGCAACTGGGGTGGTGGCTTACACACAGCGCAAAACCAACGTCTCGTTTACTATCCCATGATAAAAAGTGGCGATTGGGATATGCTGCAACCACAGCTAAACTTTTACCTGCGGCTCCAAAAAAATGCTGAATTAAGAACGCAGTTTTACTGGAATCATAACGGCGCCTGTTTTACAGAACAAATGGAAAATTTTGGTTTGCCCAACTATGCTGAGTACGGCACCAAACGACCCGCTGATTTTGACAAAGGCGTTGAGTACAATGCATGGCTGGAATATGAGTGGGACACCGTATTTGAATTTTGCCTGATGATGTTGGAAGAACATCGGTATACCGGACGAGACATTGCAGACCGAATTCCATTCATCATGTCTTGTCTCCGTTTCTTCGATGAGCATTATCAAGTGCTGGCCAAACAGCGGGGCAGTAAAGCGTTGGATGCAGATGGCAAGCTGGTACTTTATCCTGGTAGTGCTGCGGAAACCTACAAGATGGCTACCAATTCGATAACTACAACCGTAGGTATGTATCATATTGCACTTGGATACCTGCAGTATTTTCATAACTGGCTTACAACACGGCATCATCCATTGGAAGGAAAGGATTCTCTTACTACATATCGATTTGCGCAATCCAACTATGTGCAAGAACTCTTGCAACGTATACCATTTCCTTCTTTCCAGCAGTTCAATGGTAAAACCACTTTGGCACCTGCTAAGAGTTGGGAACGCATCAACAATACAGAATCGCCACAGTTGTATCCGGTTTTTCCATGGGGTAGTTACGGCGTTGGCAAACCCGGTTTAGATACTGCTTTGAATACTTGGTATCTCGATACCAATGTGGTGAAATTTCGTAGCCATGTGGGTTGGAAGCAAGACAATATTTGGGCCGCCAGATTAGGTCTCACCAGCGATGCATGGCAGCTCACCTCCTTGAAATTGCGCAATAGCGACCGCCGCTTTCCTGCCTTTTGGGGCCCGGGTTTCGATTGGGTGCCCGACCACAATTGGGGGGGCAGTGGCATGATTGGCTTACAGGAAATGTTGTTACAAATCAATGGCGACCAGTTGTTGCTTTTCCCCGCATGGCCCAAAGAAAAAGATGTGCATTTCAAACTTCATGCACCGGACAATACTACTGTAGAAGCCCGATTGCAGGCCGGCAATATAACAGACCTGCATGTGTGGCCTGCCAGTCGCAAAAAGGATGTAATAATCATGTTACAGTAGTCCCATTTCCAACAGGCCATTCAGATATAGTCTCTTTAACTGTATGGCTGTCCAGTACAGCAATGGCCTTCTTAAACCCCGATAACTCCGGTTCATCTACCAATCAGTAGCCTGTTGTTTTGCATCTATCCATGAATATAAATGTGGAGCTATCATCGCCATTACTACTATCAGCCATTGCTCCCGCTTTTCGTTCCAAGTCCTCAGCCACACAGTGCCTGTGCGGCTTTCGGGCTTTCCACTACAATCGGGGCTATCCCGGCTACTGTAATACTATTAAGCCTATCCAGTCCATTTGAATGAATCATTATTACATTCTCCTTCATCACAATCAGCTATAGTACTTGTTAAGTAAACCAAAAAACAAATGGCAAACAGAATCTTCCAATAGCGTTGAAACCCTTATCTGGTAGGAGTTTCATCGCATTATGCACTTCGCATTGTGAATATCTATCCTCAATAATTCCATTTTATTTTTTGCAAAGTCACAAACCCCCTTATCTTTGCCGTCCGCTTTTGAAAAACGAGTATGTTTTGAGGGGGTTAGGAAGAGATCTTTGTGAGGGTGATGAGGGGTTAGGGAGTTTAGGTTTAGGGTAATGTTTTAGGACAGTTAGCCTT
>JADLHL010000287.1 GCA_020848815.1 Chitinophagaceae bacterium
AGGCAGTCGGCCGGCATTGCCCCAGTTGTTCAGCAGGGTTGCTACATCCTCATCATTGCGGGCTATTTGCAGGTCAAAGTTTTTTGATAACGCCTGCTGAATAGCATCATTCAACGTGAGCACATTTTGTGCAGTTGCTGACCACATCATGCTGCAACAGATGGCCGCAGTCATCAACAGTCTGGCATATCGGTTATTACATTTCTGCATTTGCTAATTCATCTTTGCTGTGCAAACTGGTATCCTGCATCATGGCTTCAGGAATACCTTTTTTGCGGGTACTTAAATAAGAATAAACGGCGGGCACTACAAACAATGTGAGCAGCAGCGAAAAGCTGATACCACCTACAATTACAATACCCAACGGAATACGGCTGGTAGCAGCTGCACCCAACGACAATGCAATGGGTAATGCGCCAAGCGCCATGGCCAAGCTGGTCATGAGGATAGGACGCAACCGTTGCGTTGCGGCTTCAATAGCCGCATCATATTTCTTCAAGCCTTTCTCTTGTTGTTGGTTGGCAAACTCTACAATAAGAATACCGTTTTTGGTTACCAAACCAATCAACATAATCATACCAATTTGCGAGAAGATGTTAATAGTTTGATCGAAGAGATACAAGCTGAGCAAGCCACCCGCCAATGCCAGCGGTACCGTTACCATGATAATGAACGGATCGATGAAGCTTTCGAATTGAGCAGCGAGTACCAGGAAGATAAGTACCAGTGCCAGCATCAATGCAAAGTTCGTGTTACCCTGGCTTTCTGCAAAGTCGCGACTGGTGCCTGTGAGGGAAGTTTCAAATGAATCATCCAGCAGTTTGGCCTTCAAATCATTCATCACTTTTATACCATCACCAATGGTTTTTCCTTCGGCCAAACCAGCAGAAATAGTAGCTGATTTGTAACGGTTGTAGTGGTAAATACTCGGCGGCGTTGTTTCTTCCTGAATGGTCACGAGGTTATCCAGCGTAATCATTTGGCCTCGGTTGTTGCGAACAAAATATTGCTTCAAATCAGATGGATCATCACGGTCGCCACGGTCAACCTGGCCAATTACCTGATATTGCTTTCCATTCATAATGAAGTAACCCAATCGACGGTTGGTTAAAGCCAGTTGTAATGTTTCAGACACATCGGCCACACTTACGCCCAGCTCACTGGCTTTCAGTCTATCTACTTCTACCCGAACTTCTGGCTTGTTGAATTTCAAATCTGCATCTACACCTACGAGCACATTACTTTCTTTGGCTTCTTCCAAAAACTTTGGCAATGTGCTACGCAGCTTTTCGAAGTTGTTGTTTTGTATTACAAACTGCACAGGTTGGCCACCACGGCGGTTTTGCTGAATGGTTTGCTCTTGCGATGCAAAGGCCCGCACTTCGGGAAAGCGGTACAAATTTTTCTGTACGTAGTTTACAATATCGGCCTGCGATCGGGTCCGGTCTTGCGGATCACACAGCACTATCCTTACAAAACCAGAGTTTACAGAACCACCACCGGTAAAGCCCGGAGCGGTAAATGCCAACACACCACGCTGCTCAGGCACAGAATCAACAATAAAATTTTGCAGCCTGTCCATAGCTTGAACCATGGCATCGTAGCTGGTGCCTTCTGGTGCTGTAACAGAAAGCCTGAACATGCTACGATCTTCCAGCGGTGCCAGTTCACTTTGGAGTGTATTGCTAAACCAATACATACCCACACCACTCAACAGAATAATCACAAAAGCGATCCATCTTACTTTCATGAACTTGCTGAGTAAATGGCGGTAGCCATTTTCCATACCACGGAAAAAAGGCTCGGTAGCATGGTAAAACTTGCCATGTTTGGGGCCTGTTTTGGGCGTAAGTTTTACGTTTAGTACCGGTGTAAGTGTTAATGATACCAAAGCAGAAATCAATACTGCACCGGCAACCACAATCCCAAATTCGCGGAAGAGTTTACCCACAAATCCTTGCAGGAAAATGATGGGTAAAAACACCACCGCCAAAGTGATGGAAGTAGAGATTACGGCAAAATAAATTTCTTTAGAACCTTCTCTGGCGGCAGCCCATTTGTTCATGCCGCTTTCCATTTTCTTGTAAATGTTTTCCGTTACCACAATGCCATCGTCTACCACCAAACCAGTGGCCAGTACAATGGCCAGCAACGTCAATACATTGATGCTGAAGCCGGAAAAATACATGATGAAAAATGCACCAATCAATGATACCGGAATATCAATGAGTGGACGGAAAGCCATGTTGAAACTGCGGAAAAACAAGAAGATGATCAACACCACCAGTCCAATAGAAATCACAAGGGTTTCTTTTACTTCTTCCAGTGATTTACGGATGGGCTTCGTGGTATCCAACAATATTTTTGTAGTAATATCTGCTGGCAGTTCTTTTTTAATTTGGTCAAACCGCCTGTTGAATTCATCTGCAATAGAAATGTAGTTGCTGCCCGGCTGTGGTACAATGGCCATGCCAATAGAAGGCACACCGGTTTCTTTAAAAGCACTTTCTTCATTTTCCGGACCGAGTACTACTTCGGCTACATCTTTCAACCGGATAATACCATTGGCATCACTCCGAATGATTACATTTTCAAATTCTTCTTCGGTATTCAAACGGCCGAGAGTACGCACCGTCAGCTCTGTGTTATCGCCGGCTATTTTTCCCGACGGCAGTTCTACGTTTTCTCGTACCAATGCCTGCGAAATTTGATTGGCCGTAACGCCACGAGCCGTCATGCGTTCGGGTTTCATCCAAATACGCATAGCGTATTTTTTCTCTCCCCAAATTTGAATACCACTTACTCCGGGTATGGTTTGCAAGCGGTCAACCAAAACGTTGTTTGCAAATTCAGTAATCTCTAACTGGTTACGGGTGTTGCTAGAAATGCCCATCGACATGATAGATTCGCCAAAGCCATCTGATTTTGCAACAGAAGGGGGCTGCTCCAAATCGGAGGGTAACGATCTCTGGGCTTGTGACACTTTATCCCGTACATCGTTGGCGGCTTCTTCGAGTGGTACACTCAAATCAAATTCAATAGAAATACTGCTGCTGCCCTGGCTGCTGGTACTCGTAATATTTTTAATACCAGGTACACTGTTGATGGCTTTTTCCAGGGGCTCTGTTATCTGGCTTTCAATAATGTCGGCGTTGGCACCGGCATAACTGGTACGTACGTTTACAGTGGCGGGTTCAATCATAGGATAATCACGCACCCCCAAAAACGTAAAGCCCAAAATGCCGAACAGCAATATCAGCAGGTTGATCACAATGGCCAGCACTGGCCGCCGCAAACTCAGTTCAGAAATATTCATACGCTACAAACTGCGAATTGATAAAAGAGATGCCGAAAAATATTATTGCTTCACCCGTGTTTTGAGAGGCATGCCAGGTTTGATGGTAAGCAAACCGTTGGTAATTACAGTATCGCCGCTAGATATGCCACTCAAAATTTCAATACGGGCACTATCGCGGTAGCCTGTTTCAACTACACGAAACACGGCTTTCCCATTTTCACTCACAATCACACTTTTGTTGCGGGTGCTGGGTATCACACTTTGGGTGGGCACCATAATAGCCGGCTGACGATTACCTACATCAATACCTACTTCTACAAATGAACCGGGAGAAAGTGATTTGCCGCCATTGACCACGGCACGTACTATTAGGTTGCGGGTTTCAGCCGCAATGCTGTTTTGCGCAGCCAAAATAGTAGCTGTGTAATTGGTATTGCTGGAAAGCGAACTCAACCGAACAGATTTGCCGGGCTGCATTTCAGCAGCATATTTTTCTGGCACAGCAAACTCTACTTTTACAGTATTCACTTGCGCAATATTGGTAATAATAGTAGCCGGGCTGATGTACGCTCCAAGGCTGATGTTGCGTAAGCCCAACCGGCCATCGAAAGGTGCACGTATTTCTGTTTTGGAAATATTTACCCGTAGCAATTCCATGTCGG
Organism: Chitinophagaceae bacterium; assembly: GCA_020848815.1. GTDB lineage: Bacteria > Bacteroidota > Bacteroidia > Chitinophagales > Chitinophagaceae > Phnomibacter. The sequence goes on from JADLHL010000287.1 coordinate 3,961, forward strand.
CTTTGATGTTGCTCACATTCAGTGTAGCCAAATCATAATCTTGCTGACTGGTACCATTGATGGCGAGCAGTTCTTTCTGGCGGCGTTCGGTGGCTTCGGCCACTTTCAGTTGCACTTCTAATTTTTTGAGTTGCGCCTGCAGGTCGCCATCAAAAAGTTTTACCAGCAGTGTACCTTTTGCCACATTGCTGCCTTCTTTAAAATTAATAGCTACTACCCGGCCACTGATTTCTGGCTGTAGTTCTGTGTTTTCGTTGGGTAAAATAGTACCGGGTGCAGATACAATTCTATCTATAGCAAAGGAGCCTGCAACCACAGCGTCAAATACAGGAGGAGGTCCGGCTGGCTTTTGACCACCACCCATACCGCCGGCATTTGATTCTTTTTCTTCTTTACATGCCGTAGCAAATAGCATAGCACCGGCACACACAATGAGGGATAAATATTTCAACTCAAAAACGTTTTGCATAAGACGATGATTCATTGCATTACTTGCTACAATAGCCATAGAATGACTATCGGCTTTTGACCTTTAAGGTATCTTTCACCATTTTGGCTTTGCGAATGAGGTCGGTGCGGTCGGTGCCCAGTACGGTTACATGGCCCATTTTGCGGCCGGGTTTGGTATCGGCTTTGCCGTAAATGTGTACAAAAGCCCCCTGAATGCCCAGTACTTGTTCCAACCCTTCGTAATGCGCCGGGCCGCTACAACCGGGCTCACCAATCAGGTTGATGATGGCCGAAGGTGCCACCATATCGGTAGCACCCAACGGGTATTGCAGCAAAATGCGCCACAGCATTTCGTATTGAGAGGTAAGGTGTGCCTCAATGGTATGGTGGCCACTATTGTGTACCCTGGGAGCCGTTTCATTTACCCATACTTCGCCTTTTTTGTCTACCAATAATTCTACGGCAAATAAGCCCGGGCTGTCAAAAGCTTTTACCAAACGAATGGCAATGGCTTCTGCTTTCCACAACACTTCTTTGGTAATGTTGGCTGGGGTGAGTTGATAATCGAGCAGGTTGAGTGCGGGGTCGAACAACATTTCGGCAGGAGGGAAGAGCACATGTTTACCATCGGTTCCTACGGCTACAATCAGGGCTATTTCCTGGGCAATATCCACCATGTTTTCCAACACGGAAGGGGCATCAAAACCTTGAGCCATGGCGGCTTCATCTTTCATTACCACCACGCCTTTACCATCGTAGCCACCTTCGCCCACCTTATGTACAGCGGGCAGGCGATGGGCATGTTGCTGCAAATCTTCCAGCGTATGCGTTACCACAAAATCGGGAGATGGAATCTGGTTGTCTTTGTAAAAAGCCTTTTGGGTAATCTTGTTTTTGATGGTGCGCAGCACAGCCGGTTTAGGAATAACGGTGATGCCTTCCTTTTCCAATTGTTCCAGCGCATCTACATTCACTGCCTCTATCTCTATGGTAATCACATCTACCTGCCGGCCAAAGGCCAATACGGTGTCGTAATCTTTGATATTGCCCAACACAAAATGCTGGCACAAATGCGCCGCCGGGCAATTCGGATCGTTTTCCAAAACGAATGTTTCCACGGGATAATTAGCTGCGTCTTGCAACAACATGCGGCCCAACTGACCGCCTCCGAGTATGCCTACTTTTTTCATATATGAAATTGGCGTTCTGATTTTTTTTAACGGAATACTACCAGCGTGGTGACTTTTCGCACCTCAACTTATGCAGTTTCACCGCTTACATTTGTGGCTATGATGCCATCTTTGAAGCAGGTTGCGAAAGTAGCCACCACCATTAAATTGTCTGTAATATTCTTTGCCCTTGTGTTGATAGTGCCAGGAGGAAAACTGCTGGCGCAAAACCCCGGCAACGGACAAATACAGCTCACCGGCCATGTGGGGGCTTTTGCCGACACCCTGTGGGCGGGCATTATTGATGCAGAAAAAGGCAGCTACGTTGGTTCGCTGGCCCGTATCAACAAAGGCACTTTTACCATTAAAGCACCGATGGCCGACCCCGGCTTGTATGTGCTGATGGTGGGCGACCCCAACAACACGAACAACATTACTTACTACAATGTGTTTTTGGAAGCTGGCATTGCAGAGCTCAATCTCACCGAAAAAAGCCGCGACTTCGACCCGGTAAAAGGTGCTTCACTATTTGCCTGGAAGGCCTTGGTAGATCAGTTCGGTCCCGATTTCGACACACTATCGATGCTCAATAAAATGCGGGAAAGTGCTGGCACCTATGGCTACAACAACGACAGCATTTTGCGCAGCCGCCAGCTGATTGCCGATAGAGTGGCCACTAAAGTGCCTGGCTACTTGCAAACCTTTAATGAGACTGCCGTGGCACCGTTTTTACTCAATCTGGTTTGGCCGCTCAATTATCCGGTGGCACAGGTACAACAATGGATGCAGCAAATAAAACCTGCTGCCATGCAAAACCAATACGGCTACTCCATTACAGAAATTGTAGGTACAGAAATGGCATTGGGCTACGGGCAAGTGGCTCCTGTGTTTGTACAAAACGACCCCGACAATAAACCCATTTCACTCGAAAATTTCAGGGGTAAATATGTGCTGATAGATTTTTGGGCCAGCTGGTGTGGTCCTTGCCGCATGGAAAATCCGAACGTGGTAAAAGCCTTTGAAAAATACAAAAGCAAAAACTTCACCGTGTTTGGTGTGAGCCTCGACAAAGACAAAAACAAATGGCTGCAAGCCATAGCAGCCGATCAGCTAAACTGGCCACAGGTAAGCGACCTTGCCTATTGGAACAATGCAGCAGCCCGTTTGTACAAAGTGCAAAGCATTCCGCAAAACTTTTTGCTGGACCCCGAAGGCCGCATTATCGGTAAAAATTTGCGTGGCCAGGACCTCGAAGATTTTTTAGCCAAGACTCTGGGGAATAATTAATTACCAAAAAAGTCGGGCTCCTTTATCTTTGCTTTTTAATGAGCCTCTCTACTAAACATCTGCTGGGCATTAAAAACCTTCAGAAGGAAGACATTGCTACTATTTTACAAACTGCAGGCCAATTTCGAGAAGTACTGCAGCGTCCTGTAAAGAAAGTTCCTTCTCTCCGCGACGTTACCATTGTCAATCTTTTTTACGAAAACTCAACCCGTACCCGCATCTCCTTTGAGCTGGCGGAAAAGCGGTTGAGTGCCGACACCATCAACTTTGCGGCCAGTGGTTCATCTGTATCAAAAGGGGAAACCTTGCTCGATACCGTGAACAACATTTTGAGCATGAAGGTGGACATGGTAGTAATGCGCCATAGCGCCAGCGGTGCGCCTCATTTTTTGGCCAAGCATATTCCTGCAGCCATTGTGAATGCGGGTGATGGCATCAATGAGCATCCTACACAAGCCTTGCTCGATGCTTTTTCTATACAGCAGGCAACGGGTGGTTTGGAAGGTCGCAAAGTGGCCATCATTGGCGACATCATGCACAGCCGTGTGGCACTCAGCAATATTTATTTGCTCAAAAAAATGGGTGCCGAAGTGGTGGTGTCTGGTCCGCCAACACTCATACCCAAATACATTGAACCCGCACTGGGTGTAAAAGTGGAATACGATTTGAAAAAGGCACTCGCTTGGTGCGATGTGGCCAACGTATTGCGCATTCAACTCGAACGCCAGAATCAGGTCTTGTTTTCTTCCCTTCGTGAATACAACCTTACTTATGGTGTCAAAAAATCGTTGCTGGATTCATTGAATAAAGAAATTGTCATTATGCACCCCGGACCCATTAACCGTGGGGTAGAACTGGACAGCGATGTGGCCGACAGCGGACACAGCATTATTCTCAATCAGGTAGAAAACGGAGTGGCGGTTCGTATGGCGGTGTTGTACCTGCTTGCAGGAAGGAATTAATCCCTTTTCTTTACGACATCAAATTGCCATATATGCGCATTGCTCTTTTTCCGGGCACCTTCGATCCCATTACATTGGGCCACGTAGACATCATCGACAGGGCCTTGCCTTTATTTGATAAACTCATTGTGGGTATTGGACGCAACGTCAATAAAAAACCGATGTTTTCTGAAGAAGACAGACTGAACTGGATTCTCGAAACCTACAAGGGAAACGATAAAGTAAGTGCCATTGTATACGAAGGCCTCACTGTAGATGCCTGCAACAAAGTGGGTGCCAGTTTTATATTGCGGGGCATTCGCTATGTAAGCGATTTTGAATATGAAAAAGCGATTGCTGACATGAACCGCAGCATCGAACACAATATTGAAACCATCTTTCTCACTTGCTCTCCGCAGTTTACTTCGGTAGCTTCTACATTGGTGAGAGATGTGTACCTCAATGGCGGCAATGTGCGGCAGTTTTTGCCCAATGCTGTGCAGCGTTCAATTTATCCGGCAAAATAATTCTATGGCTTCTATTTGGTTTCAGGGGCTGCCCGATGTGCACATGCTCAGCGAAATGGGCAAGGGCAACATGGGAGAGTGGCTCGATATTCAGTTTACAGCAATTGGCGACAATTACATCAAAGCCAGCATGCCGGTAGACCATCGTACCAAGCAGCCTTTTGGTTTGCTGCATGGTGGAGCTTCTGTAGTGTTGGCCGAAACACTGGGCAGCGTAGCATCTGCATTAGTAGTGGATATGCAGCAATACATGTGCGTTGGTATGGAAGTAAATGCCAATCATGTACGATCAGCCCGCAGTGGCAGGGTAGAAGCTACCTGCACACCCATTCATCTTGGCGCCGCATCGCATGTGTGGGATATACGCATCCACGATGAGCAGCATAAATTGCTCTGCGTAAGCCGGTTGACGGTGGCGGTGATTAAGCGGAAAGTGTAAAGTTTTTTTAGTTTACGAGTTTACCAGTTCACTAGTTCTATAATCGGAATAGATTATTTTCTCCGCCATTCATCATTCCGCATTCCTAATTCATCATTATACCACACCTTCCGCTTCCAGCACATCCACAATCGACGGAAAGGTATTATCCAACAATGCAGGTATGTCTTTCGGTGCTACCCATTGAATCGTTTGAATGTCTTCTTCGGCTTGTGGCACCAATGCTTCTGCAG
>JADLHL010000288.1 GCA_020848815.1 Chitinophagaceae bacterium
CCAGCACCTATCGTTACAGGATGCCAAGCATAAATCACAATGGGTTTTTCTGCTGTGCCGTTTACTTCATTCAGGTTTATGATTTTGTATTTGCCCGACAGTAAAATGGTATCGCCGGGCTTTACCGTGGCCGATACATTGGGTATGTACAACTCGCCATTGGAGCGGGGTGGCATGCGATGACTGCGCTGCGCTATCAGCGATATTGCAGTAGCCAGCAGCAGTGTGATGCATAAAAAATATTTCATGGTTCAAGGGTTTGACGGCAGCCATCATTCGTTGGGTAAAGCTACAGTGCACAAAAAGGATACGCAAGTTTTACCCGTTTGGATGGCCTTACATTTGTAAGCATGAGTCAATTGCATCTTTCACTGATACAAACCCAGCTGCATTGGGAAGACAAAACGGCCAACCTGCACATGCTGCAGCACAAAATTGACAGCATTGGTTTTACCGAAGTAGTGGTGCTGCCCGAAATGTTTAGCACGGGTTTTAGCATGCGGCCACAGCAGCTTGCCGAAACCATGCAGGGCCCCACCGTGCAATGGATGCAAGAAACGGCGGCCCGCAAAAAAATCATTCTTACCGGCAGCCTCATGATTGAAGAAGAGGGCCGCTACTACAACCGCCTGATATGGATGCTGCCAAACGGGCAATATGGCTATTACGATAAACGGCACCTGTTTGCCTTTGCCGGCGAAGACCAGCATTATGCTGCAGGCAACAAACGACTTATTGCATCTGTCAAAGGGTTTCGCATTAATCTGATGGTGTGTTATGATTTGCGTTTTCCTGTTTGGGCCCGCCAGCAAGGCGATAGCAGCAATACAGAGTACGATATACTGATGTATGTAGCCAACTGGCCCGAACGCCGCAGCCATGCGTGGCGTACCTTACTGCAAGCACGTGCCATCGAAAACCAGTGCTATGTACTGGGCGTAAACCGGGTAGGCCACGATGGCAATAACATTTACCACAGTGGAAACAGCATGCTGGTAGATGCCATGGGTGAAGTACAATTTGAACAGGCACACGATGAGTGCATACATACATGTGTGTTATCAAAAACAACGCTGGACGATGTACGCAGCAAACTGCCCTTCTTGAGAGACAGAGACAGCTTTAGCTTAGTATAGTTTTTTCAACGCAAAGGTGCTAATACGCTAAGCATATATTACCGCAGAGAAACAGTGGTAACGAAGAATGCCATGGCTGGCGAGGACACACCATTCACGAAACGAAAAAAATAGGAAGCGGATAAAATAGATGAAACGGATTTGTACTGATGTTCTAAGACTTTCTCCGAGCCCTCTGTGCCCTCTGTGCGAAAAAATAAACCCTCATTTGCCGAAGGCAAAAAACGCTCCAGTTCTTTCAACAAACTGTTAATTGCCGCCCAGTGCCACACCGTTAACATTGCAGCAACACCAATCCGTTTTCTTGCAGTATATATTGCAGTAGCAATTCATTCTTTTACCAAAATCAACTGTATGAAACACAGCTTTACACTCGCTTTGCTGCTACTGTGTGCCGGCACTTTACAAGCCCAAATCAACAAGGGTACACAATTGCTCACCGGCAGCTTTAATATTGGCGGCAGCAAACAGGAGAGCAATAATAACAACGAATCAAAAAGAATTGCTGCTGGCATCGGTGTTGGCCGTCAATGGGTGCACAAAGAAAACCGTATCCGTGGTTTTGTAATTGACTACAACTACAACAGTAATACGTATGACTATTTAAGTGCCGCAGGCGAAACAAAGCGTACAAGTAATTCTTTTCAGGTTGGTTATGTGTCACAATATCTGTTGCCTTTTGGTAAAAAGTTTTATGGCACAGCCACCATTCTAACACAGTTTTCGTTTAGTAAGCATAAGGAGCAATTTGAAAACAATAGCATCAATAACACCAATAGCGAAAGCTATGGGCTTGGGCTAGGAATTCAACCCGGGCTGGCATATCAGCTTAACAAGCGTTGGATAGCAGATGTAACAATGGGTAATTTGGTTGGTGCATATATCAATCATGGTCGAAGCCGAGCTACTTCACCCAACAACTATAAAGACCGCTCCACCAGCTTTAATCTCAACTCGATGTTTTCTGGCAACAGTACTTTTTTGGGTATTGGCTTCCGTTATATTCTTCGATAGTCGAAAAGAACTACATCCACACACCCAATCGTTTTTACCAAATTACCCGCACCATCTGTCGGCCGCAGCTTGTCTGTAGCTGACAGATTTTTTTATGCAAAAAATGATAGGATGCGGATAAAATGGATTTTCACGGATTGTATCATTTCTCCGAGCCCTTTGTGCCCTCTCCCGCCTGCTGCGGGACAAGTTGTGCGAAAAATAAACCCTCATTTGCCGAAGGCAAATAAAGATCTGCGTCCTCCGTTCCCTATGTGCGAAACAACCCTCATGACCCAATCTCCTTCTCCAACATCATAAACTCCAGCGGCTGCAGTGGTGTACCAAACACCGGGTTGTCGGGGAAAGGTTTACGTTCGCCGGTATCGTTGTAGCCGCGACGATTATACCATGCAATGAGTTCGGTACGTGCTGTAATCA
>JADLHL010000289.1 GCA_020848815.1 Chitinophagaceae bacterium
GCGTGGCCGGGCCTATTACCGGCGTGTACGACAACTGCCTGCTGGTAGCGGGTGGTGCTAATTTTCCGGAGGGCATGCCCTGGCTGGGTGGCAAAAAAGTGTACCAACAACGGGTATACATTTATGCTATTCAAAAAAATGCCGAGCTCTTATTGGAAAGAACCGCTCAGCTACCGGAGCCGCTGGCATATGCGGCCGTGTGCAGCACTGCTGATGGCATTGTGGTGGCCGGTGGCGAATCGGCAAAGGGATTAAGCAAAGCTTGTTGGCTGCTCAGCTTATCGGCCACGGGGCAATTGCAAACAACCGCCCTGCCCGACTTGCCGGTAGCTACCACCAATGCTGCTGCTTGTACCGATGACCGCTATGTGTATGTAGGCGGTGGTGAAACAACTGCAGGTACTACCGCTGCTATGTATCGCCTCGATTTGCAGGCACCAGCAAAGGGATGGACCAATTGGATTGCTTTGCCACAACCACTATCGCACTTTGTATTGCTGCACCGAAAACAACAGGGTAAACACGTATTGTTTGCCGCAGCAGGCCGTTACAAAAAAAACAATGGCTTGAGTGCCTTTTCTGCACAGCTGTACAGTATGGATGTGACTGCAAATTCATGGACCAGTTTGGCTAATATGCCGGTTGCCTTATCTGCAGGAACAGCGGTGGCTACCAAAGATGGTTTGCTATTGTTTGGTGGCGATACGGGCGAAACTTTTTATCAGGTGGAAGCATTGATACAAACCATTGCCAGCACCAACGATGCTGCACAAGCAGCCAAATTGAATGCGCAAAAAATCGCCTTGCAAAGTCAGCATCCGGGTTTTCATTCGCAAGTATATCACTACCATGTGGATAGCAATACATGGAGCGAAGCAGGAAGACTGCCTTATGCTACACCGGTTACTACCACTGCCGTGCCTTGGCATCAGTGGGTGTTCATACCGAGTGGTGAAATAAAAGCCGGTGTCCGTAGCCCGTATATCATATCCGTTAAACTATAACGCCCATGAAACTGCAACACCATAAATCGTATGCATGGGTGGTAGTAGGGCTGCTGTGGGTAGTGGCCTTGCTAAACTATATGGACCGGCAAATGCTGAGTACCATGAAGCCCTCCATGATGGTGGATATTGCAGAGTTGCAAACAGCTACCAACTTCGGCAGGCTCATGGCTATCTTTCTGTGGATCTATGGTTTCATGAGTCCGGTGGCGGGCATCATTGCCGACAGGGTGAATCGTAAATGGCTGATCGTTATCAGTTTGTTTGTATGGAGTGCTGTTACACTGGCCATGGGCTATGCACAAAACTTTACGCAGCTCTACTGGCTTCGTGCCATCATGGGAGTGAGTGAGGCACTGTACATACCTGCGGGGCTGGCACTCATTGCCGATTATCACAGCGACAAAACAAGATCACTTGCCATTGGCATTCACATGACGGGTTTGTACATGGGCCAGGCTTTAGGTGGTTTTGGTGCTACCATGGCTGCTGCTTTTTCATGGAAAACGGCCTTTCATAGTTTTGGATTGATAGGCATTGTTTACGCCGTTGTACTCATGGTTTTTTTGCGGGAGAAAAAAACAATTACTGCAGAAAACAATACATCAGAAAAGCCGTCTGTTACCAAAGGACTGGCATTACTCTTCAGCAATGTTTCCTTCTGGGTTATCTTACTGTATTTCGCCGTGCCTAGTTTACCTGGTTGGGGTGTGAAGAACTGGCTGCCCACTTTGTTTGCCGACAGCCTGCACATTGATATGTCGAAAGCAGGTCCGTTATCAACCATTACCATTGCCGCTTCTTCTTTTATAGGGGTCATCTTCGGCGGTATTTTATCCGACCGTTGGGTGCAAAAAAATATTCGTGGCCGCATTTATACCAGTGCCATTGGTTTGGGGTTAACCATTCCTGCCTTGTTGTTCATCGGCTTTGGCAGTTCACTCTTCAGCGTTATTGGTGCTGCCTTTTGTTTTGGTTTTGGCTATGGTATGTTCGATGCTAACAACATGCCGATACTTTGTCAGTTTGTGTCATCAAAATACCGGGCTACTGCGTATGGTTTGATGAATATGACCGGCGTGTTTGCTGGTGCTTTCATTACCGATTGGCTGGGTAAATCCACCGATGCCGGCAACCTGGGTAAAGACTTTGCCATGCTCGGTGGCATTGTGGCCTTTGCCCTCATCATACAGTTGTGGTTCTTGAAACCCAAAGCCAACACTGTAGCAGTTTAATCATTCATCCGTTTTATACCATCGAATATGAAAAGATTTTGTTTGAGTGTTTTTATGCTATGCATCACCACGACGATTGTGATGGCGCAAATGGCACCTGTTACTGTATTTGAATCGGGGAAGGAAGGGCATAAGAGCTATCGCATTCCGGCTATTGTGGCGTTGAAGAACCGCACTTTACTCGCTTTTGCCGAAGGCCGTGTAAATAATGCCGGCGATTTTGGCGACATCAATATCGTATTGAAACGCAGCACGGATGGTGGAAAAACATGGACCAACCTGCAAACGATTGTTGATTACGATCAGCAACAGGCGGGCAACCCAGCACCTGTGGTAGACCTGACAGACCCGCTGTATCCGCAGGGACGGGTGTTTTTGTTTTACAACACCGGCAACAATCATGAAGGGGAAGTACGCAAAGGCAAAGGCCTGCGGGAAGTGTGGTACAAAACCTCTACCGATGGCGGCATTACCTGGAGCGAAGCGGTGAACATCACCACACAAACGCATCGCCCCAAACAACCCGCTACCAATGCAGCGTATAATTATGCCGAAGACTGGCGCAGTTATGCCAACACGCCCGGCCATGCCATGCAGTTTACTACCGGGGTGTACAAAGGCCGCATTTTTGTAGCCGCCAATCATTCTGCCGGCGAGCCATTGCAACATTTCGAAGATTACAAGGCACACGGTTTTTATACCGATGATCATGGCAAAACTTTTCAGCTGAGTGAAACCGTTGATCGGGTGGGTGGCAACGAAGCCATGGCCACGCAAATTTCCGGCGACCGTTTGATGATGAATATCCGTAATCAGAAAGGTGATGTGCGGGCAAGATTAATTGCTA
>JADLHL010000290.1 GCA_020848815.1 Chitinophagaceae bacterium
AGGTCACCAGCAAATCGCCGAGGTACACACTGCTGGAGTAGTTGATTTTGCCGGCGTCGGGCGCCTCTTTCAGCTCCATCACCTTGCGGATAAAATGCACAAGCTCATCGGCGGCATTGGCAATGTACACACTCAAAAAGTTATCGCCATACTCCAGTCCATGGGCAATGCCGGCCCCTACGGCGTAAATGTTTTTGAGCGTAGCGGCGTATTGAGTACCCCAGATGTCGTGGTTCACCACGGTGTTGAGGTAGTCGGTTTTAAACATGGCCGCAATGTCTGTTGCAGCGGCTACATCTTCGCCACTAAACGTGAGATAGGAGAGTTTTTCTGCTGCCACTTCTTCGGCATGGCAGGGGCCCATGATGGTAAAATAATTTTCGATGGGCAGTGCAAATTTTTCGTGCAGCCACTCATTGAGCAACTGAAATTTTTCGGTGGGCAAAATGCCTTTTACGGCAGAGATTACCCGCTTGCCGTGGAACGCAGTGGCGGGTAAATGTTGCAGGGTTTCCAGCACATAGGAGCTGGGCACACAAATCAAAATGGTATCGCAGGCGGCAATGGTAGCGGCCGCATCGGTACTGAGGGTAAGCAGGGCCTGATTGAAATACACGCTGCTGAGGTAATGCGGGTTGTGGCGGCGTTTTTGCAAATGCGCAATGGTCGACTCATTGCGCAGGCACCAATGAATGGCATGTCCGTTGTCTGTCAGCAATTTGGCCAATGCGGTAGCCCAGCTGCCGCCGCCAATTATTCCCATTTGCATATTCCTCACTTTGCTGCAAAGAAAACAAGGATTGATGTCTGATGTATGATTTCTGATGATTGATTTCTGATTTGAGGTACAATAAATGTTTTCGCACAGCGCTAAGGAGGGCACGTAGAGAATGCTTTCGGCCTTCGGCCTTCAGCTTTTGCATAGGAGGTTTTGTCGCACAGAGGACACAGAGCTATCAGAGGATTTTTATATAAATCAGTGAACATCCGTTCCTCATCCTGAAAAATCCGCGTCCCATTTTTCGCACAGAGGCACGGAGAGCATGCTTACGGCCTTCGGCCTTCAGCTTTTAGCCTCGTATTTTTTGTTTCCATGAAAATCCGATCCGGTCCTGCAAATCAGTGTCCCAATGCAACTGGCTCGTACATTTACGGCATGAACTATGTAAGCATACACGAGGGCCGCGTAACGCTGTCTGCCGAAGGCACAACCGCCGAAATTTGGCCGGCACATGGCGCCCTGCTCAACCGCTGGACACAACATGTAAACGGCACCACTATCGAACTGATAGACGGCTACGACAGCCCCGAAGATTTTGTGGCCCATGCCGAAGCCAAAGGTTTCAGGAGTTGCAAGTTGTCGCCCTATGTATGCCGGCTCAGCCAGCAGTTGTACGAATACGAAGGCACCCAATACAAGATTGGCAAGTTCATTCTCAACGACGCTGCACTGCATGGTTTGCTCTACAATGTGCCTTTTGACATACTGCACCATGAAGCTACCGATGACCTGGCCATGCTGATATTGCAGCATCGCTACAATGCCGAAGATGCAGGTTATCCTTTTCCTTTCGACATGACGGTTACGTACACCCTGCAGTCAGGAAAAATTTCCATCAACACCGAAGTAACCAACCGCCACACTAGCACCATACCACTGGCCGATGGCTGGCATCCGTATTTCAAGTTGGGCAATAGTGTAAATGATTTGCACTTGCAAATAGCCACCGATACCATGCTCGAATTTGATGCTGCCCTCCTACCCACGGGTGTGCTCAAACCCGATCATCGCTTTTCCGATGGCGCAGTGTTGGAAAATACCGAACTCGATAATTGCTTTTTGCTGAACCGCATCAGCCAGGAACCGGCCTGCGTATTGCAAAACCCGCAGAGTGGCAACGCTATTTGCATTTATGCCAATGAAAATTACCCATATCTGCAAGTGTACACACCACCACATCGCCAGAGCATAGCCATCGAAAACCTGAGTGCCGCACCCGATGTATTCAACAACCGCATGGGCCTGATAGAGCTGGAACCCGATGAAAGAATTGGCTTTAGCTGTTCGTACGAATTTGTACAACTTACCTAAGCAAACCTTACATACTGCCTTTGTACAATCCGCCTTCTATGGCAAAGGTTTGTCCGGTTACAAAACCACTGTGCGGGCTAAACAACCATGCCGCCAGTGAAGCAAATTCTGTAGCCGTACCCAAGCGACCTACCGGCACTTGCTGTGCCATGCTGGCAGCAGCTTCATCGCGGCTAATGCCTGCTACAGCTGCTTTTTTGTCGAACAAGCGGTTCATAGCATCCGTAGCATGATAGCCCGGCGCCATGATGTTGATGGTGATGCCCTGCCCTGCTACTTCCTGCGATAATGTTTTGAGATAACCCACCACCGCCATGCGAATGGCATTGCTCAATACCAAATTTTCAACAGGTTGTTTTACACTCACACTTTCGATGCTTACAATGCGGCCATAGTGTTGTGTCTGCATGGCAGGCAGCAAAGCTTTCAGCAATGCAATTTTCCAACGCAGCACAGATGTGTAAGCGTTATCCCAATCGGGCAGCGTTGCTTCGAGTGCCGACATGGCCGGCGGACCACCCGCATTGAGCAAAATGCCATGCAGTGGTTGCTGTATGGCTGCTGTAATTTTTTGTACACCTTCATCGGTTGTTACATCGGCCACCACAGTTTTTACTTGCTGCGGATACGCTGTTTGCAAGGCTTGCAGCTTGTCTGCTGAGCGGGCCACAGCAGTTACTTGCGCCCCTTCCTGCAACAAGGTTTCGGCAATGGCTTTGCCAAAACCACCCGAGGCTCCACATACCAAAAAGTGCTGCTGCGAAATCTGTAAATCCATATTGGCTGATTGAATTGAATGAAGAGTAAGCTGCGAAAATACAGGCAACGATGCCCGCTGCTTATTCGATTTTGCAGGCGTGGCGGCTTACCAGTTTCCAGCTGGCTTTGCGCTTTACGTATACTTCGGTAAATGCCAATTGTATGGCGAATGTTTTGCCCTGCATGTTGCCTTCAAATTGTCCTTTGCCCGTTACAATCACCATGCTTTCAAACTGCCGGGCTTGCACATCGGAGAAGTGTATTTTTTGATACCGAAGCTTACCCGATTGCATGTCGGCAATTACTTCAGTAGCGTTTTGCGTCCACCCATTGCTGTGTACATACAGGCAGCGGGCATCGAGTATGTTGCGCAGGCTGTCGTAGCGTTGTGTTATCAGCCATTTGTTTTTTTGCTGTGCCAGATTGGCCACAAATTTTTCGGCTGGGGTTTGCTGGGCCTGCATGGCGGTGCAGAGGAAAATGGCAAATGCCACAAATGCAAAACGTATTTTCATAGACAGTTGTATGTGCAATGAAAATACGTTTTCTGCCAATGTAATGGCACAGCCCCGGTTTGCAATTATTTCAGGTATTCACTCAACCTACCTTCATCCGAAGCTTTTATCATCTTCTTCAATTCAGCATTTGGCTTCATGTTGTTGTCACTGTTTTTGGCATAGGCAATAATCATTTTGCAGGCTTCCAGTGTCACGGTTTTCGGATCGGCTTTCGGAGCATTTTTTTCCAATGCGTATTGTATCATGCCAGCCAAATACAATGACAACCAATCGTCATTCCCTTTGGTAAATTTCATGGCTTTGGCATCAAGGGTAAATGAATAATCCGGTGAGCCGGTCATCCAGCTAATGATATAGCGGGTAGCACTGGCCCTTAGTTTATCAGTTGCTTCAATGGGATGTGTAAATAAATACCGTGCAGCCTGCAATGCAGCATCGTTGGCACCTGCGTTATAATCTTCTTTTAGTTCCAGCCGAATGCCATCCCAATCGGGCCAGCTGCTTTGTGCATTTGCTGTCACTATGGTCATTGCCAGGCTCATCATCAACAGTAGTTTCTTCATCGGTCAGGTATTTATGTTTTAAAACAAGTTGAATACTGTGGTTACTATTGGAAGTACAACACAATTGCTGTCAGCAAATGTAACTACAGGTTCTTTGATGCATGTTGTTTCGTAATTCCATAAGCCAGTTGTACGCCTAATTGCCCATTGTTCATTTTTGCTGTATTCGTTTTCTTTACAAGCTTACCAAAGACCTCATTTAAACCGACTCTCTACTATGAAAAGAATAATACTCATGTTGGCGGTATTGCTGGGCCCTTTTTTACTGCCCCTGATGGCGCAGCCTGTGGGCATCAACACCACAAAGCCCGATGCCAGTGCCGCATTGGATATTGAAGACAACAGCCGAGGATTGCTGATGCCCCGCATGACCACTACACAACGTAAAAACATACTCAATGCAGCCTCGGGTTTGATGGTGTTCGATACCGATACCCAGTCGTTTTGGCTCAAGCAAAATACCGATTGGGTAGAGCTGGCCAATATGAATCAGTTTGTACGATTAAAATCGGTGAATGGCAGCAGCACATTTACCAGCAGCACGGTGGAAAAGCGCCGCTATGTATGGGAGTTGAGTAGTTCACACCCAACCGGAAGCAGCATCAGTATTCCTGACCAAATTATTGCCGACGCCTGTGCCGATGAAGAAGGTTGTTTGGTGATATTATCGATGAGCAATTTCGATGCCAACAGCAGCGGTGTTTCGGTTTTTGGCAGTTGCCGCATGAGCTACAATCCGGCTACCAAACGCTGGCGAGCATCTACAGATAATAGCACCAATAACGGAGGCATTGATGGCAACAATTCGATTGAACATGTACTGTCGATTTACGGCAACGTCTTTTTTTCTGATGCTTCGTATAGCAACGCGGTGGGCAGCGATGCGGCAACCGGTTTTCATTTCATGAAATGGACTGCCTACCCGGCTACAACGGTGTGCAGATTGGTGATAGAAGATTGAACGGCCTTTTATTTCAGTAAAAAAGCAGCTGGTGAATTTTTCAGCAATCGTTTGGATGTATACCAGGCGATGGCTTCATTTACAAACAATTCCCCGCTGATTTACACCTTCAATTGCTGTGGCTTTCTTACAATCACATCCGAGCCGTGTGCCAGCATTACACTGTGTGGTGTGCCTTGCAGGTAGGGCACCCATTGCGGGCCGTAGATATCTGCCACATTGCAGGTAAACGCATGACTGATGACCGGGTACACCTGCCATGGCTCATGCTCCACGCCATACTCAATAGTGGTGTGTTGGTTGAGCTGGTTGTAGCCCCAATAATGCTCCAAAATAAAATGCTCTATGCTTCCATCTACAATAGGTTGCAATTGGTCTTCAGCAATTATCCGCATCTCATTCCATGCGCCTTTGTATTTCCAACCATAGTGCAGTTGTAGCTGCTGCGATTGTCGATTTATTGTATGCCGGGTGGGCATATAGCGGTAATGCTCGTTGTAGAGTGCATTGGCAATAATGGCAATGGCCGGCCGCGGTACTATTTCGCTTACAAACGCCACGCCTCTTTTCCATCTTGTTCCGTTCCAGCGGCGTACATAGAGCCGCAGATTCACTTCTTCAAAATGTGTATGCAAGGGCCAGTGAACGCCAAATACTTTGGTATGGTTAAATAAAAACCCGACCATGCTCACCATGGCCTCGCCCTGCCACAAATCGAGCTCGGTACCTTTAGGCAAGTAAGGTTGCAAAATATCGGCTGGTACTGCGTAATTGATCATGGCAAGATATTGCCATTGGGCTGAAAGAAAGACGGGCCGTGTATCAGACATATTTGGTAAAACAGCTGTGGAAGTTAAAAGTTGCAGGAGGTCACAGAACAATCACTTATATAAATGCGGGCTGAATAAAAAATGCCGCATACCTGTAGGAAAAGCATTTCAGTGTTGTTGGTAGTGGCCTCGCCAGGAATCCCTGCCTGACTGCGTCAAGCAGACAGGGAACCTGGATCTGGAGCTTCGGAAACAAAAAAACCAGCATCATTGCTGGCTTGTATTGGTGGCCTCGCCAGGAATCCCTGCCTGACTGCGTCAAGCAGACAGGGAACCTGGATCCGGAGCATCGGAAACAAAAAAACCAGCTCTTCAGCTGGCTTATCATGTGGCCTCGCCAGGAATCCCTGCCTGACTGCGTCAAGCAGACAGGGAACCTGGATCTGGAGCTTCGGAAACAAAAAAACCAGCTCTTCAGCTGGCTTATCATGTGGCCTCGCCAGGA
>JADLHL010000291.1 GCA_020848815.1 Chitinophagaceae bacterium
GGACGCCCAACCTTATTTTTCTTTTCGTAACGCTGTACTTGTTTAAGAAGGCGCCAAAATAACTACGGAAAAAGAGGCTATAAAGGAACACTGATTTCTAACCGGCAACCTTCGCCCGGCGCTGATATAATGTGCATTTCACCGGAATAAAACTGCACCCTGTTTTGCATATTACGCAGGCCAATGCCTTTTGCTTTTGTAGTGGTATCAAACCCAACACCATTGTCAGCAATTGTCATTTCCAGTTGAGCTGCTGTAGAAGCTAAAGTGATTATGACATTGCTAGCCTGTGCATGCTTATTGATGTTGCTGATTTGCTCCTGTGCTATCCTATACAACATCAACTCTTTTTGTTCATCCAAAGTAACAGTAGGGTCGAGATGATTGATGAGTGTTATTTCCTGACCATGAGCATTAGCAAACTGACGAGATAATCCTTGCAATGCATCAATCAAACCAGTATCGCCAAGTGATGGCGTAACCAGTGTATGCGACAGGGTTCTGATTTCATCCACCGCCATGTTTACACATTCAAATCCTTGCTGCACCAGGTGCTGCGGAATCACTTCTTGTTTTTTGGCACGTGCCAGGTAAATTTTTGCAGTCGCTAATATTTGGTTGATGTTATCGTGCAGCTCTCTCGCCAGCTCATTGCGTTCTTTTTCCTGCGCATCAATGGTCAACTGGGTAATGATTTTTTGCTGCAGTATTTGTTGCTCCACCAGTTCTTTCTCCAACCTTTTTTGGTCGGAAACATCGGTGGACAATATCAATACCCCTTCCGGCACAGGCTGAATACTCAACTCAAACCAGCCCTTGCTGCCGTCAGGATATTGAAACTCATTTAGCATGACAGTTGATGTGCGTTGTTGCATGCAAAAAGTAAGCTGCCTGAACATTTCGGTTTTTTCAATACCGGGATATTTTTCCATCAGGGTGTAGCCCAGCAATTCAGCCTCGCTATAACGGCTTTGTATTACAGCCGCTTTGTTTATAAATAAATGCCGAAAATCGGGTGAAATAATCTGAATGCCTTCCTGCATATTTTCGAGCAGGCTCCGGTAATGCGTTTCTTTTTCCAGCACTTCCCTTGTTTTTTCTTCTACTCTTTTTTCAAGGGTAGCATTCAGCATTCTTATTTCTTGCTCTGCTCTTTTGGCGGCCGTTTCATCGCCCACAAAGCCCATTAAGAAAGATGGTTTCCCCTCTTCATTATAAAAAATGCGGCTTTTGCACCATATCCACCCAATGGTTCCATCTGGCCTATTGATGCGACAATCAAACATCAGGTTTTCACTTCCACCGGAAGCTACATCCCAGGCCTGTTGCACTTTTTGGCGATCATCGGGCAAAACGTGTTTTTCAAAAAAAACATCGAAAGACCAGTCTGCTACCGGTTCATCATAGCCCATAATTTGGTCGTGTAGTATAGAGCGTTTTATTTCTCCGCTAATCAGGTTGATGGTCCATGAGCCAATGCCTGCACTTTCCAACGCAAAAGCAAAGTTTTCCATGGATTTGCGCAACTCTCCTTCCGACTGCTTCAGCTGAAATTCTGCTGTATTGCGTTCCGCAATTTTTCGGCGAATAATGAAAAATGTAGAAATAATCAACACCAACGTAAGTATCTGAAAAATGGCAATGATGCGGTTGGAGTTGGTGATGGTTTTATTGTTTCGGTCTTCCCGTATCTCCAGCAATGCATTCTCTTCTTGTTGAATAGTACTAATGATATCGTGGATGGATTTCCCTAAAAAAAGTCCTTCATTAGCGGCTACTTTCAGCCTTTCCGGCGTAAGCTCTCCTGCAATGAATACAGCAATCAATATTTTTCTTGAGGCGATAAATCTTTCAATCAATTGAGTTAATGAATCAACGCGTTGCTGTTGTTTTTCATTAATATCTGTTATTTTTTTAAACTGCTTTATCTCCCGGATAATAGCTGTTGCATAATTATTGTAAGCATCGATATAAAAATCCTCTTTAGTAACTAAAAAGCCCCGCAGATTGCTTTGCATTTCAGCAGTTAACTTGCTGATTCTTTCCGACATCAATTGAGTATCATACGTATGGCGGATAGCAATGTCACTATCTGCCCGCTGCTTATTGTTATCGGCAATAGCCATAAAAATAAACAACAGCAACAGCAAGGATACCCCGAAGTACACGCCTATTTTCTGCTCAAAATTTAATTGAAAAGCTACAAGGTGTCTGCTCTTGATAAGCGCAATACTCAAAAACATAAATAGCACAGCCGTTAGCAATGCTGTTTCATCTAACCAGGAAATAGCCCTTAAAAAACTGCTACCAAATAATTGATTGAGAAAGACCAGTGTAGCAAGGGACAAAATAGCTACCAGTAGAGTGAGTATATACCAGGTTGCTTTTCTGTAAGGCAGGAACAGCAATATTACCCCAAAGGCAGCAAAACTAAAGCTTGTTTGTACACTTGGCCTGCCGGGATAAACAGTTGCCACCGGATTAGGATCGTCTTTCCAAAGGAGTTCATCAATACCTGCATCAAACCCGAATAGGGTTTGGAAGGCAGTGAGCAAGCCAAAAACAACCATGAACCAAGCAATCCATCTGGCTAAAAAATACCATTTTGAATGGCTGTCGCTTTCTATTATCCACACCGCATTAGCTAGTAGCAAAAAACCAAGTGCGGTATTGAACTTCATGTTGATGATACCGGGCAACACAGATTTAAAAGCATCTATATCCCCGAACCAGCCCACCCAAACCAAAAGGGCAACGGCCGCCGTAAGGGCAGCAAATAATCTAGGAATATGGAGGTGTTTCCACATTAATAAGTCATCGTTCAATCTACAATAATCCAGCAGTTAATACAGGCATAGCCTTACCCATCACACTTGCATGAATGTAGGCAGAAACAAATTGAAAAACAGTGACATACGACATAAAATGCCGAAGCACCCCCAAAAAAAGACACAGCACTACCGCAAAAGAGTGTTGGAACAGCAGCGTTGTGAAAGTGCAGGGCACACAACGGAACCCTGTATGTACAAAGCTTTTAGCTACCCTCTCCCTGCTTTGCTTGCAGTGCCGCTGCTGCGCCTTTATTGAACAAAATTTTGTACAAAAAAACTCCTGCGGTAATGGCAAAAATGCCCGCTATGCCATAATTAACCAGCTGCATGTGGTGCTGCATATGAGTCACCAATACCCTTCCGCCGGCTATAAATACCGCCAGGCCAACAAGTGTGCCAAAGCCAATGCCCACGCTGTACCAATTGTACTGCCGGCCATTGGCTTGCAAAATGCCTTTACTAAATAGCACGGCACTCCACCCAAACCAAAACGGAATTTGCATGGGGTTGAGGGCACTCATGGTTACACCAAGTATAAATGGATGTACATCGGCATTCAAAATCAGATTCTTTCCTTCTTGTGCCGGGTTGCTGGCTGCCATAAAACTGGTAACGGCCAAGGTGGCCACAATGGCAAAAGCCAGCCAATCCATCAGTCGCAGTAAGCCTACCCGGTGACGTATCCAATTAATGCCCACCAACGATACCCGTACATACGCCACTTCAATAATAGCGGCGCCAATACCAAACAGGCTGGCATGCCACACGCCTTCGGCAATAGCTATTTGCATGGCGGCCACATTAATGGTGCCCAACGGCAATGTGCCCAATGCACTAATGCCCAACCCCCAAAAAGCAATACGCAGCAATGCTTTCATTTCTCTTCATTCTTCAAAGCGGCCAAATATAACCGACCTGTACCAGCCCTGTGAACAAGCCATACAAAATGTGGCAAACTGATGGCGAACCGCTACCTTCAAACCCGCATTTTTGCATATCGGTTGTCTGTCGGTGCACACATTGGCAGGCATGGAAAAGCTTAGACATATGAACGTAAAAACCATGGCCCAATGGGCTGCCGAAGGCGCTGCGCCGGATATTTTGTTTTGGGTAGGTTGTGCCGGCAGTTTTGATCAGCGGGCACAAAAAGTAACCCGGGCATTTGCCCAAATACTCGAGGCTTCTGGTGTGAGCTACGGTATACTTGGTGCCGAAGAAATGTGCACCGGCGACCCTGCCCGCCGTGCCGGCAACGAATTTTTGTTTCAAATGATGGCCAGCCAAAACATAGCGGTGCTCAATGGTTATGGCATCAAAAAAATAGTGACGACTTGTCCGCATTGCTTCAATACGCTGAGCAATGAATACCCCGAACTGGGCGGCCAGTACGAAGTGGTGCACCACACCACGCTGCTGCAACAGCTCATCAACGAGGGTAAGGTAAAAATGAAAGAAGGCGGCAGCTTCAAAGGCAAACGCATTACCTACCACGATAGCTGCTACCTCGGCCGGGCCAATCAAATTTATGAAGCACCCCGTGCCGTGCTCGAAGCATTGGACGCAGAGCTGGTAGAAATGAAACGCTGCCGTAGCAATGGTTTGTGCTGTGGTGCCGGCGGTGCGCAAATGTTTAAAGAAGAAGAAAAGGGAGACACCCGGGTAAACTGGGAACGTACCAAAGAAGCACTGGATACACAGCCTGCCGTAATAGCTTCTGCATGCCCTTTCTGTAATACCATGCTTACTGATGGTGTAAAAGTGAACGAAAAAGAAAACGATGTGCAAGTGCTGGATGTAGCAGAACTGGTAGCACAAAGCTTGGCATGATTGCTGAAGTATAGCCCCCGATTAAGAGAAGCATTATTTAGTAATACCCTACACTAGCCACTATGTCGAGCATATTAATAATTGATGATGAGAGAGCCATTCGCAATACCCTCAGCGAAATTTTGCAACACGAGGGCTACAAAATTGATGTGGCCGAAAATGGCGAAGAAGGCTTCGAAAAGTTTAAGAAAAACAGCTACGATGTAGTGTTGTGCGATATTAAAATGCCGAAGATGGACGGCATTGAGTTTTTGGAAAAAAGCCGCGAAGTAAATCCTGATGTACCACTGATAATGATTAGTGGTCACGGCAATATTGAAACAGCAGTAGAGGCTGTAAAAAAAGGCGCTTACGATTACATTTCCAAACCACCCGATCTCAACCGGTTGCTCATCACTATTCGCAATGCTACGGACAAAACCACGCTGGTAGCCGAAACCAAAACGCTGAAACGAAAAATCAGCAGGGTGCAGGAGATTATTGGCGAAAGCGAACCCATCCAAAAAATAAAAGACACCATTGCCAAAGTAGCCCCTACCGAAGCACGGGTGCTGGTAACCGGCGAAAACGGTGTGGGCAAAGAGCTGGTAGCAAAATGGATACACGAACAAAGCCAGCGCAACAGAGGCCCGTTGATTGAAGTAAACTGCGCCGCCATCCCCAGCGAACTGATAGAAAGCGAATTATTTGGTCACGAAAAAGGCTCATTTACCAGTGCCGTAAAACAACGCATTGGCAAGTTTGAACTGGCTAACGAAGGCACCCTTTTCTTAGACGAGATTGGCGACATGAGCCTCGATGCTCAGGCCAAAGTGCTGCGGGCTTTGCAAGAAGGCACCATTACCAGAGTGGGTGGCGATAAAGAAATAAAAGTGAATGTGCGGGTGGTAGCCGCCACCAACAAAA
>JADLHL010000292.1 GCA_020848815.1 Chitinophagaceae bacterium
ACGGAACCGAGTGGGAAAAGTATGGTGCAGCCGCCTTACCATTGTTTGTACTTGGTGCTACGTGGTCGGGCATTCCGCTGATATATTCCGGACAGGAATTACCAAATACCAAACGCTTGTCTTTTTTCGATAAAGACCAGATTGCATGGACCCATGAACTGCAGTTTGCACCATTTTATTCGGCGCTGCTGCAACTGCGTAAACGCAACAAAGCAGCCGGTGGACCCAATGGTTCGGGTGCTACTTTTCGATTGCCGGTAAGCAACGAAAGAGTGTTTTGCTTTTTGCGCCAGCACAATAACCAGCAGGTATTGGTGCTGCTGAATTTTACGAACGAAGCACAATCATTTTACGTCAATAACGAACGCATAGCTGATGGCATGAAAGAAATTTTTACGCAGCAATCGCTACCGAATGATAGAATGTTTGTGTTGCCCCCATTCGGTTATCAGGTATATGAAAAGTGATGCATAACGCAATGGCTATAAGTCGCCAATAAGTATCATTCGTGGTATCCGTGACAATCTCAATTAATTCGTGTTATAACCATTCGTGTGTATGAAAAAACTCTCCATGGATGAACTCGGTCGCTTGTCGGCCGATGAGTTTAAAGAGGTACCGAAGCTGCCGCTGGTGGTAGTGTTGGATAATGTGCGGAGCATGCACAATGTGGGCAGCGTTTTTCGCACTGCCGATGCTTTTTTGATAGAACAAATCATACTCTGTGGGTACACGCCGCAGCCTCCTCACCGCGACATCCACAAAACGGCGTTGGGTGCCACGGAGACTGTTGCATGGGAATATGCTGCGGATACTTTAACCGCTGTGGAAACGTTGAAAACCCGCGGCTATCAGGTGTTGGCGGTGGAGCAAACCAGTCAGTCCAAACTATTGTCGGCGGTGGAGTGGGAGGGCAAGCAACCGCTGGCAGTGGTGTTGGGCAATGAAGTGGACGGTGTTGATCAGGCAGTGATAGATGCTTGCCACGGCGCCATTGAAATACCACAGGCTGGTACCAAACATTCCCTCAACATCAGCGTAGCAGCCGGCATTGTGCTTTACGAATTGTTTGCTATGGCGCAGCAATAATTTGAATGCCAACAA
The DNA here is from genome assembly GCA_020848815.1 of Chitinophagaceae bacterium. Classification (GTDB taxonomy): domain Bacteria; phylum Bacteroidota; class Bacteroidia; order Chitinophagales; family Chitinophagaceae; genus Phnomibacter. Next base: position 1,105 of record JADLHL010000292.1, read on the forward strand.
ACGGTTTACCCGTAAATTGTCGCTTCTAAATTTTTACAGATATGTTTTCTCGCATGCTGAGCATGTTGTGCATGCTGGCTTCGTTTGCAGCCACAGCACAACCATTGGACATGAGTTTGTTCAAAAACATCAAGCCCCGCAACATTGGCCCTGCCGGTATGAGTGGCCGTGTAACAGCGTTGGATGTGAATTTGCAAAACCCCGACATGATTTATGTAGGTACTGCCAGCGGAGGCCTGTGGCGTAGCGAAGGTGGCGGCACACAATGGACGCCATTGACCGATAGTCTCAACGTTGCTTCTATTGGTGCAGTAGCCGTGGATCAACGCAATCCGCAAGTGATTTGGATTGGTACCGGCGAGGGCAATCCCCGCAACAGCCAAACCATGGGTGGTGGTGTGTTTAAAAGCATTGACGGCGGTCGCACCTGGAAAAACATGGGCCTCGAAAAAACAAGAACAATTCATCGGGTCATCATTCACAAACACAACCCCGATGTAGTTTATGTAAGTGCATTGGGTACCGCCTGGGGCGAAACCAATGACCGTGGTGTGTACCGCACCAAAGACGGCGGCAAAACATGGGAGCGTATTTTGTATGTAAACGACCGCACTGGTGCCGCCGATTTTATTGTTGACCCCAGCAACCCCAACAAAATGCTGGTGAGCATGTGGGAATACCGCCGCTGGCCTTGGTTTTTCAAAAGTGGTGGCGCAGGTTCTGGCATGTACCTCACACTGGATGGTGGTGATACCTGGCGCAAACTCACCGAGAAAGAAGGTTTGCCCGCAGGAGAGCTGGGTAAAATGGGTTTGGCTTGGGCCCGCAATAATCCCAACGTGGTGTATGCACTTATTGAGTCGAAAAAGAATGCACTCTATCGCAGCGATGATGGTGGCTTTTCCTGGAAAATGACGACCAATCAAAACATTGGCGACCGGCCATTTTATTACAGCGATTTGTTTGTAGACCCAACCAATGAAAACAGGCTCTACAATATTTTCAGCAATGTAACGGTGAGTGAAGATGGCGGCAAAAGTTTCAACACCTTGCTCGGCTGGGACAATATTCATGGCGACCACCACACGTATTGGATTCACCCCACAGATCCCAATTTTATGATTGATGGCAACGATGGTGGTTTGGCCATTACCCGGGATAAAGGCAAAACCTGGGCCTTTAGCGAAACGCTTCCTGTAGGGCAGTTTTACCACATCAATTACGATATGCAAATTCCGTATAACGTATACGGAGGTATGCAAGACAACGGCACCTGGCGTGGACCTGCCTACACTTGGCGCACCGGCGGCATTCGCAATCAATATTGGGACGAAATTGCTTTTGGCGATGGCTTTGATGTAGTAGTAGAGCCCAACCAACGCTATGGCTATGCCATGTGGCAGGGCGGCAATTTGCTACGTGTCGATTTTCAGAGTGGCGCTTCTGAGCCCTGCAAACCTTATCATCCCGACGGCACGTTTTTACGATTCAACTGGAATGCCGGCATCGGGCAAGATCCCATTGATCCTAGCACCATTTATTACGGCAGTCAGTTTTTGCACAAAAGCAATGATGGCGGCAAAACATGGTCGATTGTTTCGCCCGATTTAACCACGAACGACACTGCAAAAATTAAAGCACACTTGAGTGGTGGCCTTACCTATGATGTAACGGGTGCCGAAAACCACTGTACCATTATTGCCATTAGTGCCAGCGCCAAAAAGCAGGGTGTGATATGGGTAGGAACCGACGACGGAAACATTCAGGTAACCCGTGACGGCGGTGCTACATGGACGAACGTTAGTAAAAATATTCCTGCTGTACCCGCCGGTAGTTGGGTGCCTCAAGTGCATGCCAGCCGCTACAATGAAGGCGAAGCATTTGTAGTAATCAACAACTACCGCCGAAACGATTGGACGCCATGGATTTTCCGTACCAAAGATTTTGGTAAAACATGGGAACGTTTGGTGGATGATAAAAAAGTAATGGGTTACGCACTCAGCTTTGTGCAAGATCCGGTAGAGCCAAAACTCATGTTTGCAGGTACCGAGTTTGGTTTGTATGTGAGTGTAGATGAAGGTAAAAACTGGAGCCGCTGGACGAATGGTTATCCTACTGTCAGCACTTACGATTTGGCCATTCATCCCCGTGAGCATGATTTAATCATTGGCACATTTGGCCGGGCACTGTGGGTGCTCGATGATATTCGTCCGCTCAGAGAAATAGCGGCAAAAGGTGTGGCTGCTTCTGTGCAACAACCATTGAAAGTGTACCCTGCTCCGGATGCTTATCTCGCCAACATGCGGGAAGGGGCGGGTTCTCATTTTAGCGGGAATGCCATGTACAAAGGTGACAATCGTCCATGGGGCGCCAGCATTAGTTTTTCGTTGGCCAAACTCAACAGCAAAGACAGCAGCAGTCCTGCGCCAGAAGCCGATTCCGTAAAAGTAGAAATCCGTAATGCGCAGGGAAAAGTGATTCGCCACCTGAGCCTGATGGCGCAAAAAGGATTGAACCGTTTTGTGTGGGAATTGAACCAGGATGGATTTAGAATGCCCGTGCAGCCCAAGCCCAAGCAAGAGGTACAACCACCTGCCGGTGCGTATGTAATGGCGGGTACCTACAGTGTAAAAATCATGTATGGCCCAAAGGCCGATTCTACCAGCATTACCGTGCTCAATGATCCTCGCAAGCAGGTAAATGCGGCTGCTGTAACGCAATGGCAGCAAGGGTATACCGATTTTGCAGGCATGGTAAATGGCATTAGCCAAAGCATGGATAAACTCCGCGATGCAAAAGAACGCATGCAGCTGGCGGATAAACTGGTAGAAGCACAAGTAACTGATACGGCAGCCAAGCGCCGCTACAGCGATGCCAAAACTGCGGCCAGCAAAAAGATAGATGAACTCATGCGCAAAGTAATGCCCGGCGAAGAAGTGCAGGGTATTTACGAAGACCCCGAACAGCTCATGAACAAGCTGGCTGCTGTGGCTTTCTACCTCGATCCTGCGTTTGGAACACCCAACCCTCCAGCCGCTGCACCGCCAGCCACTTTTGGATGGGCTATGAAAAAAGTGAGTGCAGATGCTCAAGCTTTCAACACTGCCGTACAAGCATTTGAAAGCAAAGAATGGAAACAATATGAAGATGCCGTGAAGCAACTGCAGTTGCAGCTGTTGGCACCCTTGGGTAAATAACCTGCATCAACAAGTACAAATGGGGAAGGAGCCATGCTTTCTTCCCCATTTCGTTTTCAACAAATGAGCAGCAACAGCCCGCAATTGTGGTAAAAAATGCAACTTGCAGGCCTGCGCTGCAATGCCTGTTTACACTATGACGACCATCAAGAATTACCTCTCGTTAGTAAAGTTTTCGCATACCATCTTCGCCATGCCCTTTGCGTTGATTGGTTTTTTTCTGGCAGTTTTTTCAAGTAATGATTCCACTTGGAATTTGAACAAGTCTTTGGGCTGGGGAAATGATGCTACAAATTTTGTTTTTTGGCAAAGTCATCTTTTCAAATTCCTGCTTGTCATCATTTGCATGGTCACAGCCCGCAGTGCCGCCATGGCCTTCAACCGCTATCTCGATCGGAATTTTGATGCGCAAAACCCACGTACCGCCATCCGCGAAATACCGGCGGGTATCATCGGAGCCAGCAGTGCTTTGCGTTTCACCATTCTCAATTGCCTGTTGTTTATCACCGCTACTTACTTCATCAATCCCATTTGTTTTTACCTCAGTCCGGTGGCATTGTTCGTGATTTTGTTTTACAGCTATACCAAACGGTTCACAGCTTTATGTCACCTCGTGTTGGGGCTTGGGTTGAGTTTGGCACCCATTGGCGCTTATCTGGCGGTAACGGGTGTTTTTGCCGTGTTGCCCGTGTTGTTTTCATTCACCGTGTTGTTTTGGGTGAGTGGCTTCGATATCATTTTTGCCCTGCAGGATGAAGCCTTCGACCGCAGCCAGGGATTGCACAGCATACCCGCTGCACTGGGTACCGCCAAAGCCTTGCGGGTAAGTGAAACACTGCACCTCCTGAGTGCTGCCTGTGTAATTGCAGCCGGTTTTCACGGTTTATTTGGCTGGTTGTATTGGGTAGGCACGGCAGGATTTTGTGGCATGCTCATTTACCAACACAGCATCGTGAAGCCCAGCGACCTTAGCCGCGTCAACATCGCTTTCATGACGGCCAATGGTATTGCGAGTGTGGTGTTTGCGGTGTTTGTGATAGCGGATTTATTGCTTTAAACACGGATTGGATCGAATGATCAAGGATTACACGAATGGTTTTACACGGATGAAATCGAAGAATCACTAATTACACGAATGATGTAGCACGTATTAAATCGAATTACCACGGATTACACGAATTTTTTTGGCCATTGCTATTCTGGAGATTTATGATTCTACTGTGTTGAATTCGTGTCATTCGTGCTAATTCGCCAAATTGGTGTTCACAGGATTACCCGGTGATATCGCAATGACTTTTCTCCGAAATTGATAATCATGCCAAGTCGAAGCCCACTTGCTTTCAGATAATTGACGGTTTGAAAAGTAAATGCTTCATGCACTGCTGCGGTGGCTTTTATCTCCAGAATAATGCGATCAAACACTACAAAATCGGCTACGTAATGATGACGCAACACCACATTTTTATACACGACCTCAAAACGTTTTTCTCTTTGAAATGGAATGCATTCTGTCTGCAACTCTAATTCCAACGCATCTTTGTACACGGCTTCTTTAAAACCAAAACCAAGTAGCCGGTGAATTTCCATGCATTTGCCAATGATTAAATAGGATTCATCTTTGTACAATAATTCAGTCATGTGTGGTGTAAGGATTATAAATGTGTAATGATTTTGCGTACCCTAAAAATAATTCGCGTAGTTCGTAATATTCGCATCATTCGGGTTGATTCCTTTCGTGTAATCAGTCCAATTTGTTTAATTCGTGATTATGGCTCGAATCATGGCCCTCGATTATGGTAAAAAACGCACCGGTGTAGCCGTTACAGATCCGCTGCAGATTATTGCCAGCGGGCTTACCACGGTCGATTCGCATGGGCTGCGGCCATGGCTCAAAACCTATTTTGCTACTGAAGCGGTGGAGCGGGTGATCATCGGGCTGCCGCTGTCGCTGGATGGCGAAGCCACCGATGGCACCAAGCCGGTGAAAGACTTCATTCGCCTGTTTAAAAAAGACCATCCCACCATTCCTATTGAAACGGTGGACGAACGCTACACCAGCAAAATGGCGGTGCAGGCCCTCATTGAAACCGGGGTGAAAAAAAAGGACCGCCGCGAAAAAGGCCGGATCGATGAAATGGCAGCTACCCTCATGCTGCAGGAATACTTGCAGCAAAAAGGCTAATTTTGACGTATGACAAGGATTGTAATTACAGCAAAGGATACAAAAGCTACCCTTGAAGAAAAGCTCAAAAAGGTGGATGCAACAAAAGGGAAAAAACCTTTTGATGCGAAGAAGTATGCTGGAAAAATCAAGGGTTATGGTGATCCAATGGTTTTTCAGAAAACACTGAGAAATGAATGGGATTAGACTTTTGTTGGATACAAACGCAGTTATCTATTTGTTACAAGGAAACAAAAACGTAACAGATTTGGTGAATAATGCCAGTATTTATGTTTCGGCAATAACTGTCACTGAACTCCTATCTAAGCAGTTAAAAACAACAGAAGAAAAGTTAATAAATCTTTTTATCGAGGATGTTTACGTAGTTCATACAAATGATTTCATCGTTCGTGAGGGAGCATCTTTACGTCGAAAAGAAAAAATCAAAACACCCGATGCCTTGGTAGCTGCAACTGCATTATTCGTAGAAGCACCTTTAGTATCAGCAGATAAAATTTTCAAAAAAGTAGAAGGACTTTCCTTCATCGAACTGACCATTTAACCATTATGATTCTTCCAATTGTAGCGTACGGATCGCCCATTTTGCGCAGGGTAGCAGTAGATATCACGCCGGATTATCCCAATCTTACTCAACTCATAGCCGATATGTGGGAAACCATGTATGCCAGCAATGGCGTGGGTTTGGCCGCTCCGCAAATCAACCGCAGCATTCGCATTTTTACCGTCGATAGTGAACAAATCATCGAAAACCTGGATGACGAGGAACGTCAGGATTACGAAGGTGATGAAGGCATCAAAGAAACTTTTATCAATGCACACATAGTAGAGTTTGCCGGCGATGAATGGCCGTACAACGAAGGTTGCCTCAGCATTCCGAAAGTGCGGGAAGATGTGATGCGCCCCGAAACCGTGACGATTGAATACGTGAATGAAAAATTTGAACCCCAGCGCAAAACCTTCAGTGGTATTACCGCCCGTGTGATTCAGCATGAGTACGACCACATCGAAGGCAAGCTGTTTATTGATTACCTGTCGCCGCTGAAACGTAAGTTGCTCAAGGGCAAACTGCTCGATATTTCCAACGGCAAAGTGCGGATGGACTACCGCATGACTTATCCGAAGTCGTAACTCATGACCCTCCTAAATCCTCCCTAAAGGGAGGACTTTACAGCGGCTCAGATTAAAACATCGATACCAAATCAGACATCGTACATCAGACATCAGACATCAAAAATCTTAACATCTATTCTTCCACTTTTCCTTTCGTCTGAAAATACTTCCGCCATTTTTCTACTACGGCAGTCATATCGGGTGGAATAGGCGCTTCAAAAAATAGCCGTTCGTTGGTAACGGGATGCAGAAAGCCCAGGGTTTTGGCATGTAAGGCCTGGCGGGGGCAGAGGGCAAAACAATTTTCTACAAACTGTTTGTACTTGGTGTAAATGGTGCCCTTCAAAATGCGGTCGCCACCGTAGTGGTCGTCGGCAAAAAGCGTGTGGCCAATGTGTTTCATGTGTACCCTTATCTGGTGGGTACGGCCGGTTTCCAGCACACATTCTACCAGCGTTACATAGTGAAATCGTTCCAGTACGTTGTAATGCGTAATGGCATGTTTGCCATATTCACCCTCCGGAAAAGCCTCAAACTGCTTGCGGTAGCGGGGGCTGCGGCCTACGTGGGCTTCAATGGTGCCGCTCTCTTCTTCCACATCGCCCCACACCAGCGCCACGTATTTGCGGTCGATGGTATGGTTGAAAAACTGCTTGGCCAAATGTTGCAAAGCACGGTCGGTTTTGGCCAGCAGTAGGAGGCCACTGGTGTTCTTGTCGATGCGGTGTACCAAACCAAAGCGGGGCAGGTTAAACTCTGTCAGCTCCGGGTTTTGCTGCATCAGGTAATGCGCCACACCATTTACCAACGTACCGTTAGGGTTGCCACTGCCGGGGTGTACCACCAACCCGGCGGGCTTATTAATGAGCAGTATATCATCATCTTCAAACACAATGTTGAGGTCCATTGGTTCGGGAATGATATCGTTGCTGTCGGGGTGGTCTTCGCTAAACACAATCACCTCATGGCCGGCCTTCACTTTAAAGTTGGGCTTCACCATTTGGCCATCCACGGTTATCAATCCGGCATGCAGGGCCTGCTGAATTTTATTGCGGGTGGCGCCTTCTATGCGGTTCATCAAAAACTTATCGATGCGCAAGGGCTCCTGGCCTTTGTCGGCTTTTACCACCAGTCTTTTATAGAGTTCATCACTCTCGGTGCCCTCGTCGGGCAGTTGCAATTCTTCGTCGAGCATGGTTGCTATTGTCGGAAATTTTTGCCAAAGAAGCTGTTTACATTTCATTACTGGAAATACCCATCGGGTAATTTTTGAGCGAAACAAGGCGGATTTTGCAGCCGTAGCGGGAAGCCTACGGCGAAAAATCCAACGCAGTTGCAGCCAAAAAGACCCCATGGGAAAGACAGCGTATGGAGTTTAAACAGCTTCAGAGGGCAGGTTCCTTATTTTCGCAAAGTAAATGGGTACACAACAAATAGTTAGTTGGAAAGATTTGGGGCTGCAACGCTACAAGCCCGTGTGGGACGAACAGGAGCGGCTGATGCAACTGGCGACCGACATTAAGCGGGCCGAATTTGAACGGCCACCTGCAGAGCGAAGTACGCAACATCATTTGCTGTTGGTAGAGCATCCGCCTGTGTATACCTTGGGCAAAAGCGGCCACATCGAAAACATCCTCATTTCCGAAGCTGATATGGCAGCGCAGGATATTGATTATTTCAAAATCAACCGTGGCGGCGATATTACTTTTCACGGGCCGCAGCAGCTGGTAGGTTATCCCATTCTCGATTTAGAAAAAATGTACACCGACATTGGCCGGTATCTGCGCAATCTCGAAGAAGTCATCATCAAAACCATTGCGCATTATGGTTTGAAGGGCGAACGTTCGGTCGGCGAAACCGGCGTGTGGCTCGACCCCGACAAGCCCGGCCATGAACGCAAAATTTGCGCCATGGGTGTTCGTTGCAGCCGTTGGATTACCATGCATGGCTGGGCACTCAACGTGAATACTGACCTCACGTATTTCGATAACATCATTCCCTGTGGCATTGTGGGCAAGCAGGTTACTTCCATTGCCAAAGAGCTGGGCCATGCAATAGATTTTGAAGAAAGCAAGCAAGTATTGCTCAACAAATTTGCAGAAGTGTTTGAGGTAGAACTGCGACCTATGGGCGAAAATCTCTGGCGAGGAAAATGCGGTTTCGTTCCTTGATTTTTCCATTTTCCAGGAGCTCAAATTTGTACCAGCCACCGTGGTAAAAATTTGTTTTATCCAAAATAAGGAAAGGTTCTTTCAAAGCTTTTAATTCCAACACCAGCGTTTCGTCTTCTTCCATAAACTTGATGTCGTAGCGCTTGGTAGCTGCATCCGGCAGTTTAATAACGATGTAACCATCACGGTCGGTAAAAACAAACTCACTGGTCCGTTGCAAGAACGGCGGCACATAAATACCCAGTAAAATCGTGTCGTCTGTCAGTTGAAACAAAGTGTCTTTCGTTTGCTTCATGATGCTGTCGCGAAAACGAAAAAACTCCGCTGTAATCAGCGTGGTGTACAACGTATCTTTTACCTTAATGTAAAAAGGTTTGTCGGGCGGAATCACTTCTTCTTCGTCTTCTTTCTTGTTGCCCTTCTTCAGTTTTTTCACCAGCTCTTCATCCAGCTGATCCCGTTTGTTATCCACCACCACCACGCTGTCTTTTTTACCGTTGTTGGTATTGCTGCCGGTGCTGTCTCTGGGTACAATTATGGGAGCAGAAGGCCGCATGCTTTTGGTAAAAAAGTAAGCGCCGCCTTCCATTACATAAAACACCCGGTAGTAGTATTTGATGCCGGGAATAATTTTATCGCTGTAGCCATTCACCGGCAACTCAGGACTGGTAGAAGAATACACCGTGGTAAACTTTTTGGTGCTGTCGTAGCTACGCTGCACCGCCAGCTGTATAAGGTTGGGATAAGGATTGCGCCAGCTCACCACCACACGGCCACCGCCACGGTCTTCTACCGAAAATTTGGGCAAGGTATCCTGTGCCATGGCTGCAGTTGCAGCCAGCATCCATCCTGTAAACAATACAATTCGGCTAATCCATTTCATGCTATCACAAAGCGCTAAGGCGTGGCAAATATAACGCTGCTACCCACCTGTAGATTGCAAGCTTAATAACGGGTGTGAACGATTGCCCTGTAAGCCACCGGTATGAATGAGCAATATTTTTTGTGGTGAACTATATTCTGTCTGCGCATAATGCCGTTGCATAGCATGTAGTAGTTTGCCTGTGTACATGATGTCTGTTGTGAGGCCTGTGCTGGCTTGCCATTGCAGCATGCAGTCAATGGTTGCATCGCTGCAGCGGCCAAACCGGTCGTTGGGTAAATGATGAAAATGTAATTGTTTTTGATGCGTTGCAGCAGTAGCTTGCAGCAATGCATCCACCGTTGCATCTTGTATGCCGGGGTTTACCGCATGAAAATGAGCAAAGGGCATGGAGGATTGCAAAATGCCTGCTGCAGTTGTGCCTGTGCCAGTGGCACACCACACAGCATCTACAGCAAAGTCAGTCAGTTGATTAAAATAATCTTGTACGCCTTTTACTCCGGGAGGCCCATCGCCACCCATGGGTATATACAAGTGTTGTTGCGCATCGGCCATGGCCTGCCAGTGTGCATCGTTGTAAAATTCGCTGCGGTGTGCAAAGATGATGTTGCCGCCCCATTGCTGCACATCATCCAGCATGGCAGTGCGGGTATGCGCTGCTGCTTTTATAATGGCTGTAAAAGGCAGTTGATGTAAGTGGCACCAGGCCGCAGTGGCATGCACATGATTGCTCCATGCACCGCCTTTGCTGATGATGCCGTTGTGTGCCCATGCAGGATTCGATTGCAACCAACCATACAACTTCAACCATTTGTTGCCCGATACCTGTGGATGCAATGTATCGAGGCGCAATGCATACAAGTCAATATCATGGCCCAACGGATGCCCTAGCAATTGCTGCGGCGAAAGGACAGGAGGTGATGACCATTGGTTTTGCAACATAGGGAAGACTTATCTTCGCAAAGTTTAATAAATCAACCCCATGCAAAAACCAACACTCGTAATTCTGGCTGCAGGTATGGCCAGCCGTTACGGCAAAATGAAACAGATTGAAGGCTTTGGTCCTAATAAAGAAACCATCATGGATTATTCGATTTTCGATGCCATCCGTGCAGGCTTCGAAAAAGTAGTATTCATCATCCGCGAAGAGTTTGAAGAAACATTCAAATCCATCATGGAGCCCAAGCTGGCAGGTAAAATAAAAACCGCTTACGTGTTTCAGGGACTCAATGATTTTGTACCGGCAGATGCAGCAGTATCACCAGAGCGTACTAAGCCTTGGGGCACGGCGCATGCTATTTTGTGTGCCAAAGACGAGGTGAAAGAAAACTTTGTGGTGATTAATGCTGATGATTTTTATGGTGAAGATGGTTTCCGCAAGGCCTATGATTTTTGCACCACTGCCTGCAGCGATACCAACTACGGAATTATTGGTTATACCTTATCAAAAACGCTCAGCAAAAATGGTAGCGTAAGCCGTGGTGTGTGCAAGGCCGATGCTAATGGCAAACTGGTAAGCATAAACGAACGCACCAAAATTTACTGGAAAGGGGAGCAGGTGTTTTTTGAAGAAAACGGGCAGGAGTTTGAAGAAGATCCCGCATCACCTGTGAGCATGAACTTCTGGTGTTTTTCACCCGGTGTGTTTGCGTTGTCAGAAACATTGTTCAGCCAGTTCATCAAAGAACGTGGCATGGAACCCAAGGCAGAATTTTTCATTCCTATTGTAGCCGATCATTTCATCAACACTGGTAAAGGCACCATTCAAATTGTAGGCACCGATGCCGAGTGGTTTGGTGTTACCTATCCCGAAGATGCGCCAACGGTAGAAGCCAGCATTAGTGCATTGGTAAATGCAGGTGCGTATCCGCCAGCACTGTGGAGTTAAATAAAAATTTGTAAGCATGAAACTACAATGCGATGCTTCGACTTCTGCATTATCTTCTGATTTCAATTAACCTTCTTTCGTGTGCCCAAGAGACGAATCTCCCACCTTTAGAACAACTTGAATCAATCTTGTCAAAAGCAGACTCCGTCGTATTAATTAGTCATATAACAACGAAAGAGTTTGCACCTAAAATTGTTCCTGACGTTGCAGAAAACGATTCGGAAGGATTGAAAAGATGGTACGAAGAATATCCTCCTGCCCCACCTTATCTTATTAATGAAGATATAAACGGGGTGATTATACTTGAGTCAGCTACTCTTTCAAAAAAACAAATTGAGCAATTGTCTGAAGTTATAAATCGAAAGTTTTATACGGATACAATTGAGTATGCAAGATGTGACAATCCAGTAAACTCAATATTGATTTATACTCAAGCAAAACTTTCTTTTATTGACATTTGCTTTGGGTGTAGAAGGGTTCATTGTTCATCTGATATAAAACTATCAGAAGAACATTTCGATGATACAAAATGGCAAATGTTGGAGCTTCTATTTAGAGAAAGGGGCATTAAAAAAGGGTTTGATGAAAAGCCGGAGTAATCCGGGATACCCAGTTTGTTTAGTTCAATCTAATAAACTTGAAATCGTTAATCACTCAATAAAATATTCATTAGGAGAGTATTATCAAAAGCAAATGCCTTCACACATGTGAAGGCATTTGCTTTTTGCACTCAAAATATATTCACTTCTCTCTCTAGTTCGATTCCGAATTGTTGCTGAATGTCGTCGATGATTTGTTGAGAGAGTTGATAGATATCCGCACCACTGGCGCCGCCATAATTCACCAATACCAAGGCCTGCTTGCTGTGTACGCCGCATTGTCCTTGTCGGTGGCCTTTCCAGCCCGCTTGTTCTATCAACCAGCCGGCAGGCACTTTGGTGTGGCCTACGCCAGCCGCATAGCCGGGAATGGTTGCAAAAGTTTGTTGCAGCTGTTGGTAATGCGCAGTTTCAATCACCGGATTTTTAAAGAAGCTGCCGGCATTACCCAACACAGCAGGGTCGGGCAGTTTTGACTGGCGAATGCGAATGACCGCTTCACTCACCTCACGTATGCCGGGATTGTGTACACCCATCTGCTCCAGCTCGGCAGCAATAGCACCATAGCTGGTGTGCAGCGTTACTTTTTTATTGAGCCGAAACGTAACCGACATAATGGCCAGTTGCTGCTTGTATTGTTTTTTGAAAATACTTTCTCTGTAGCCAAAGGCGCAATCGGTAGCTGCAAAATGCAACAGGCATTTGTCTTGTAAATGCCAGGCTGTTACTTCATGCAGTACGTCCTTTATTTCCACGCCATACGCACCAATGTTTTGAATGGGCGATGCACCTACATTGCCGGGTATCAAGGATAAATTTTCGATGCCTGCATAATCGTGTGCAATACAATACTGCACAAATGCATGCCAGTTCTCTCCGGCATTGGCTTGTACATAATAGTGTTCATCATCTTCCTGCAGCAATTGAATGCCTTTGATTTGATTGTGCAAAACCAAACCATCGTAGGGTTTTGTAAACAGCATGTTGCTGCCCCCGCCGAGTATCAGCGTTTGTGCATAGCCGGTAGCCGCTGCTTGTATTTCTTGCAACGAATCCAATGAATCGAAAGCCGCAAAGCTTTTCACCATAGCGGGTACACCAAAGCTGGTGAGTGGTTGCAGGTTATAGTTGGTTTGTATCGTCATGCTACGAGCTTATTGCTTAATTCCTAATTCCTAATTCATCATTCATCATTCTTACTGCGGATCTACATCAATCGACACCCGTACTCTTTTAAAGGGTTCCTGATGTTGCATTTCTACAATGGCTGTTTTAATGTCTGCTTTTGCTTGCTCTAAAAACGCCGCATTGCGGGGCAGCTTCAGCAGCAGTTCGGTAATGTATTCGTTGCGGATGCGGTTGATGGGTGGCTCTGCCGGCCCGCTGATGTATTTGTCGTATTTGGTGCGCAGCCATGCCCCCAATGCATCGCAGGCCATCCAAGAAGTGGTTTGATCTTTGTGCTTGCATTGCAGCATAATGAGCCTGCTGAATGGCGGATAAAAAAACAATTGGCGTTGCGCTACTTCGTATTGGTAAAAAGCAGGGAAGTCGTGCTGTTGTAAAAACGGAATGATCGGATTGGCCGTGTCAAACAATTGCACCACCACTTTTCCTTTTTCACCTTTTCTGCCGGCACGGCCACTTACTTGTTCTATGAGTTGAAAAGCCCGCTCCGCCGCTCTGAAATCAGCAAACCGCATAATACCATCTGCATCAGGAATGCACACCAATCCTACATGGTCAAAGTCGAGGCCTTTCACTACCATTTGTGTGCCGGCCAGTATTTGTATGCGTTGGTCTTCAAACTGCCGGATGAGGTTTTCATGACTGTGTTTGCCCCGCACACTGTCGGTATCCATGCGGGCCACAACAGCCTGCTCAAAGGTTTGGTCGAGCAGTTCTTCCAGTTGTTCGGTGCCAAAGTTTTTTTGCCTGAAATCCTGGCTGCCGCAAGCACCACAGGTTTTAGCCAATGGATAGGTGGTACCGCAATAATGGCAATGCAATTTTTGAGTGCTCTTGTGGTAGGTGAGTGACACATCGCATTGGTCGCATTTGGGTATCCAACCGCAAGTGCCGCACAATTGGTAGGGGGCATAACCACGACGATTTTGAAACACAATCACCTGCTTGTTTTGCTGCAGGGTTTGGTTGATGCGTTCTTTCATCGCCTCCGTTAAAATCACTTTTTGTTTGCGACTTTCCGGCACCTGTTTCAGGTCGATGA
>JADLHL010000293.1 GCA_020848815.1 Chitinophagaceae bacterium
ACTACGACAATGATTTGCTGCACAGCATTCAGGCCATTGTGAATGGTAGTACCAACTACATACTCACCAAAATGTTTGAAGAGAAACTGAGCTACCGCGATGCTCTGTTGCAGGCACAGCAGTTGGGCTTTGCAGAAAGCAACCCCAAGCTTGACGTGGAAGGCTATGATGCCGTAAACAAATGGAACAATTTGCTGGCACATGCATATGGCATTATTACTTCTCCCGACAAAATTTTGTTTACCGGCATACAAAGCATACAAGCTTTTGATGCACAAGTAGCCGAAGAAAGACATTACGTGATACGCCTGGTAGCTCAGGCTAAAAAATTGGAGAATGGGAAAGTGGCTGCATTTGTGTTGCCACAATTTGTGCAAGCCAGCGATCACTTGTCGTTTGTACGCAACGAATACAACGGTGTGGTAATAGAGAGTGGATTTGCCGACAAGCAATTTTTCTATGGCAAGGGTGCAGGTAGTTTCCCAACCGCTTCTGCGGTGTTGAGTGATATTTCTGCACTTCGCTACGACTATCGCTATGAGTACAAAAAGTTGTACCACCACACACCAGGTGAGCTTACGAATGATTATTACCTGAAAGTGTACCTCAGTTTTGAAAACGTGGAAGAAGTGCCAAAAGATAAGTTTGAGTGGATTGAAGAATGGCATGCCCGTGAAGACCGCAAGTATTTGGTGGGCGTACTGCATGTGCAACACCTCATCGATAGTGATTGGTGGAAAACCAATGGCACTTCGCTGGTGCTGTTGCCCAATGCTATTATCGAAAGCCTCGATTTACAAAAGCTAAAAAAGAAAAGTCTCGAACTCGCCGGCTTGCAATTGCACCACGGGTTTAAGCATTGGTAGCCTTTTTAGTTTGCAGTTTGCAATTTGCAGTTAGCAGGGAAGCCCTTGTAAACTGGTATTGCAAACTGCTCACTTCTTCAACATTCCTTCGTGTCCCTTTGTGTTCTCCGTGTCTTCGTGGTTCAAAAACGAAGCACCGTTTCCTTCCTTACCTTTGCGCCCATGAATCAGCAATACCAGCGTTATTTATCGGTAGTAGTACCGGTAATGAATGAGGAAGACAATGTACAACCCATGATTGAAGCCGTGCAGGCTGCCGTGGGCCAGTACGATTACGAACTCATTTTTGTTGACGATGGCAGCACCGACCAAACCCGCCAACGCATTGCGGCCCTGCTTACCGATCGCATTAAGCTGGTAGAGCTCCGCAAAAACTATGGCCAAAGTACCGCCATGGCTGCCGGTATCGATCATTGCACGGGCCAGTTCATCACCATGCTCGATGGCGATTTGCAAAACGACCCCAGCGATATTCCCATGATGCTCGAAAAGCTCATTCAGGAAGACTGGGATGTGGTAGCCGGCAACCGGGCCAACCGCAAAGACGGTGCCCTGCTGCGCAAACTACCCAGCAAAATTGCCAACGCCATCATCCGCCGCTGGACGGGTGTTTATATCAAAGACTACGGCTGTACCCTCAAAGTATTTCGTGCCGAAATAGCGCAGGAAATGGGTTTGTATGGCGAGTTGCACCGCTTCATTCCGGTGCTGGCCGCCATGCAGGGCGCCAAAATCACACAGGTAGATGTGAAGCACCATGCCCGCCGCTTTGGCAAAAGCAAGTATGGCATTGGCCGTACCACCCGGGTGATGAGCGACCTCATTACCATGGTGTTTTTCCGCAAGTACATTCAGCGCCCCATGCACCTGTTTGGTGGCCTCGGCTTTGGCAGTTTGGCATTGGGCATCCTCATCAATGTGTATCTGCTGGTGCTCAAACTTATGGGCCACGATATTGGTGGCCGCCCCTTGCTGGTGGCCGGCATGGTGTTTTTGCTGGGCGGCATACAGCTCATCACCATCGGCATTGTAGCAGAAGTCAGCATCCGCAATTATTTCGAAGGCACTGGCCGCAAAACGTACAACGTACGCCGCATACACAGCAAGTAGTTTTTTTGGGGACCACCTAAGTGCTACTATGGAGCACCGGTTGTGTCACTCACTTGTACAGCACTGCAAGCATCGGCTTTACATTTATGCAAACAGGTTCATCATCATCCGGCAATGCTGCAACGTCAACCGGCAACAAAGGGTTGCCCGGTTGGGCTAAGCTGTTGCTCAAGCTGCTGGTATCGGGTGGTTGCTTGTATTATGTGGGCCAAAAAATAAACTGGCAGGAAGCGGTGCAGCTCTTGCAAAAAAGTAACGTGCTTTGGTTGCTGCTGGCTACTTTGTTGTTCACTGCCAGCAAAGTGTTGTCTTCCGTACGATTGCGCATTTACTTTCACAACATTGCTGTGGCATTGCCACAGCTGGCCAACCTGCGGTTGTATTGGCTGGGTATGTTTTACAATTTATTTTTACCCGGTGGCATCGGTGGCGATGCATACAAGGTCATCTTACTGAATAAAGCCTATCCGCAAACTGGCGTCAAAAAACTGTCTGCTGCTGTACTGCTCGACAGAGTAAGTGGCGTAGCCGGATTGGGTATACTGGCAGCTGCCTGCTATGGCTGGGTATTTCAGCCGCAGTGGCATGCATGGCTGGCACTGGTGGGCATACCGCTTGGCTTGCTGGTTTTCTATGTCGGTGTCAAAAAATTGTTTCCGTCTTTTGTACCTGGCTTTTACCCTACATTATGGATGGGCCTCGGCGTACAATTGCTGCAGGTATTCAGTGTGATGGCCATTATGCAAAGCATTGGCATTACACACCACATGCCAGCGTTTCAACTCATGTTTTTGGTGAGTTCTATTGTCGCCATTTTTCCTTTTACCATTGGTGGGTTGGGTGCCAGAGAGTTGGTGTTTTTGTGGGGCGCCACACAGTTTGGCCTACAGCAAAGCGAGGCTGTATTTATCAGCCTGTTATTTTATTGTATCACGGTTGTGGTGTCGCTGGCAGGCGTGGTATGGGTGTTTCGTTCGCCCTTGCGTCAGGCATCCTGAATCATTCAAATTCCAGTTCGCTTACAAAAGCATCCCATGTGCTGCTTCTGTTTTTACCCGTCCATTTGTCGGCCTTGTCCGATACTGTTCTTTTGCTGTTGCCTGATGTATTGGCAATGGTCAATTTGCGTAGTCCGCTCAACGATTTTGTGTCCGGCACCTTTGTCTCAACAGACGATGTGCGTGGTTGTTCCTTTCTCATACCTACTATGGCAATAGCCTTGTTATTGCCATATAAAAGGTAAGCATTTGTATTACTAAAAAAGAATATTCCGGGGGTTCTTTTGTCAAATATTTGTAATGAATTAAGCCTGAATAATTTGCGCTATTGTTTGTACATATTGTAGCTGTTGGCTTGTGCGGTAGGGGTTACCACCAGGTCGTTGATGCACACATGCGGCGGCTGGCTGGCCACAAACAATACAATGTCGGCAATGTTTTCAGCGGTCATAGGCGTGTAGCCTTTGTAAATGGCTGCAGCTTTTTCTTCATCGCCTTTAAAGCGGACTAAAGAAAATTCGGTTTCGGCTGCGCCGGGGGCTATTTGCGATACTTTGATGTTGTACGGCAACAAATCAATGCGCATGGCCTTGGTCAGTCCATCCACCGCAAACTTGGCTGCGTTGTATCCATTGCCGAATTCATAGGCTTCCTTGCCAGCAATAGAACCTATGTTGATAATGTGGCCTTCTTTGCGTTCAATCATTTGAGGCACCACGGCTTTGCTGATGTACATCAATCCCTTTACGTTAGTGTCGAGCATGGTTTCCCAATCGTCGATGTTGGCGTCGTTGAACCGGTCGCGGCCCCAGGCACCACCTGCATTGTTGATGAGTACATCAATACGGGCAAAGTCGGCTGGCAGACCGGCTATAGCTGCTTCGCAGGCAGCACGGTCTCGAATGTCGAAATGCAGTGTATGACAGCGTACACCGTATTGTGCAGTCAGATTGGTCTGCAGTTGTTGCAGCCGTTCCAGCCGGCGGCCGGTGATGATAATATCGTATCCTGCGGCAGCAAATTTTGCTGCCATGGCTTTGCCAAAGCCAGCCGTAGCGCCGGTGATCAACACAGTTTTCTTCATGGCTGCAAGTTGCTGAAATGCGGCCAATTTACCAGTAATAAAATGGAGTTGTTTTGCTTAGCGTACCAACACAAAAGAACCTTTTGCTGTCACCGTTTGCCCGGTGTAATCTACTGCCTGACATTGGTACACGTAAGCATTGCTGGCCTGCAGGTTGCCTTTGATGCGGCCATCCCAACCGGCGCCAATGCGGGTGGTTTCGTACACCAGTTGGCCGTAACGGTTGTAAATACGAAAGAAGTTCATGCGCTGCATGCCCGCCAGTGTGGGGCGTATCAAATCGTTGAGGCCATCACCATTGGGCGTAAAACCGTTAGGCACAAAAATGCTGGGGCCTGTTTTGAAAATGCGAACCACAATATCATCGCTGGCGGTACAACCCTCGGGCGTAGATGCTGTAAGTACGTAACGAATGGTTTCTTGCCCGGGTAACAATGAATCCAACGTATACAAACCAACAGGGTTAAGCATACTCCGGTTGTTGAGGCCGCGGCCCGGCGTCCAGGTAAACAAAGTGGCATTAGACGTGGAAACAAACTGCAACGGTTGACCCACCACAGCAGAAGTATCGTTGCCGGCAAATACATTGATGCGGGGCCGCACTGTTATCAGCAAAGTATCTGTTACAGGTTTAGGACAGCCAAGCGTATCTGTTGCAGTGAGCACAAATGCTGTGGTTTGTGTAAGGCTGCGGGTACGGGTAATTAACGCTCTTGGATTGACGACAAGCGATGAAGGCGTCCAGTTGTAAGCAGATGCCACCACATTTCCCTGCAGTTGATAGTCAGCTTGAAAGCATATGGTTTGATCGGGGCCGGCATTGGCTTGCGGGTATGGTACTGTTTTTATCGTCAGCGAATCTCTGTCCTGGCATTTACCCAAATTGGCCGTGATGTACACTGTAGTAATGGAATCGACGGGTGTTACGGTGGCACGTTTCAACGTGTTGTTATCAAACAATGCAGCAGGTTGCCAATTGAAGCTCAGGGCTTGTGTAGATGGGTTTAGCACAATACCATCCGTTCTGCAAATGGTCGTATCTGGTCCGGCATTTACAGTTATAAAATCAAGCACATTTACCGTAATGGAATCACGGGCAATACAACCACGGTCATTGAGATTGACGTAATAAGTGGTGGTATCTTTCGGAAAAACCAAGGCATCTCTGTTGTTGCCATTGATAAGGCTGGGCGATGGATCCCAGGTAAAAACGCCGGTACCAATGGGGTTCATCCGCAGGGTATCGATACTGCAAATCAATGTATCTCTGGTGATGGACAATGCTGGCCGATCAAATGCAGTTACGGGAATCACCACACTATCGGTACAGCCAAGGTTGCTGGTAACTTCCAGCGAAACATTGTAGGTGCCGGCTGATGGAAATGTATAACTCGCATTGCGCAAACGGCTGGTATCGTTGCTGGCAGCAGGATTGCCAAAATTCCATCGCCAGCTGTTCACAAATCCGTAGCGGGTGGTGCTTGCATCTAAAAAATTGAAAGGATTGCTGAAGCAACTACCATCGGTAGTAAACGACGGGTTGAAGCCAGGATATACCCGTACTTCCGTGGTGGCACTATCGGAGCAACTTTCTCTTTTGTTGATGATGAGTTTGGCAATGTAAATGCCGGTGTCGGGAAAAGTAAAAGTAGGTCTCGCCGCAATACTGGTATCGTTGGTTTGATTGGTGACACCAAAATCCCAATAATAAGAAAGGATAGCCGGTGACGTAGATAAATTTTCAAACTGAACCGTGTATCCATCACAACTCATGATGCGGATGGGCAGGTCTGCTGCTGCAATAGAACAGGCCGCAACGTTTACGTGCAATTCTTTTCGGGTGCTGGCAATCAACACACCATTGCGGTATTCTTCAATTTCAACTGATAATACATACTCGCCGGTAACGCCCGGGCTTGTGCCTGTTATTACTCCGGTACGAGCATTAATTTGCACATTGGTGCCAAAAGGATTAGTGGGGCTAAAGCCTGCACGGTAGGTCAATGGTGCATAAGGTGGAGCACTGGCACTGCTGGGTGCCGGGTCATTTTGTCCGCCACCATTGATGGCCGGTGTAAATGAGTACACCAGCGAATCACCGTCGGGGTCTGTGGCACTATAATCGAGTTCGATAGGTGAGTTGTAACATACCAGCAAAGTGTCACGCATACTGAATACGGGACTGTTGTTGATGACATGTTGCGGATTCGCTGCATTACCCGGAATACTTAAGGTGTAGGTGTTGCCCAGTATGTTGGATGGTGATTGAATATTGACGATGCCATCTATACGACAACAGCGCTGAAACGCCAGGGTATAGCCCTGCGTACTGGCTGGTAGTGTAACCGTACCCTGATATTCTAAAATGACGTAACAGACCTGCGGTTGCGGATTGATGCATGGGTCGTAGCTGCTTTTGCTAAGTGTATTGCTTGATACCAACGGAGCCGCAAAATTGCCTGCTGATGTATTGGTCCCATTGCGAAACACCGTTATATTGATGCTGTTGTCGTTTTGATTGAGCTGTGGCGGTTCACAGTCGCGGTACACCCGCACTGTTACCCGGTAAATGTGGTTGCCACTGCCATCCACTCCCTGATGTGTATAAAACATCCAGCCGCCTTTAATGTGACGGGCTTGAACCAGCAGGCCACTCAGTATCATCACACAGAGCAACAAAAAGCGATAGAAATGTTTGGACAACAACAAGTGGGCAGTTTTATTGGTGATATGGGTATAACAAGAAACTTAAAATTAAGGTTTGACTCACGTACAAGGGCCAACACAACGTTAATTCAGCATCGTCAGAAAAGAAGCGATGTGATGAGCTGTGGCAGCAGTGTCTTCCAGCATACCCATATGGCCAATGCCCCGCATGATGTGTACCATCG